>NZ_JBNNFM010000025.1:0-86640 GCF_050267765.1 Flavobacterium sp. NPDC079362
CCATTTTAGCCCAAATTTACATTTTTCAAGAAACACTCTGTAAATCTACTAGTATAATAAAAGAAAGAGGTCGTCTTTTCAGACAACCTCTTTTTTTATATCCTTAAGGAATATTTAAATATTTATGAGTCTGAAGCGAAACTCTCCACTTTGGATTACTCATTACATAATCTACAATCAGGGGCGTCATCTCCTCTTTTTTGCTCCATTCTGGCTGAAGAAACAAAATCGCATTGCCATTTACCAACTCTGCCTGCTCTTCTGCAAAAATAAAATCATGCTTATTATAAATAATCACTTTTAACTCATGCGCATTATCATACACCGTTTGTGTTGGTAATTTATTCTTTTTCGGAGAAAGACAAATCCAGTCCCACGTACCTGTTAATGGATATGCTCCGGAAGTTTCTATATGAACTTTTAAATTTCTGTTTTTTAATTCCTGAGTCAACAAGCTCATATCCCATGTCAAAGGCTCACCTCCTGTTATCACGACAGTATCTGCTGAACTTGCGGCATTATTCACAATTAAATCTACACTTGTTGGCGGATGTAATTCTGCATTCCAACTTTCCTTCACATCACACCAGTGACACCCTACATCGCAACCACCAATTCGGATAAAGTAAGCAGCAGTTCCTGTATGAAATCCTTCTCCCTGAATAGTGTAAAATTCTTCCATCAAAGGCAACATCGCTCCTTTATTTACTTCTAATTGTATTTCTTTTGATAACATTATTATATTTTAAAGTGCAAAGATAGTCAATTAAATACGGAACAAAAAAAACCGATAGCCCTAAAAGAACTATCGGTTTTCTATTTAATAAGAGATCTTATATTATTTTAAAGCTTTCACAGATTGTGCAGCATAAGCATTTGCAGGATCTAAAACTAAAGTTTTGTTGAAATACTCAACGGCTTTAGCTTTATCTGTATTAGCATAACTAGCACCAATACTATTGTAAGCCTCAACTAATTTCTTAACTGTAGCAGGTTTTGCCAATTCTTCAGCTCCCTTAGCAGTAGTTCTTGTTACGTACTCTTCGTAGTTTTTGATAATCAAATCATCTTTCTCTAACAAATTGTTGATTCTACCTTTGTATAAGTAAGCCTCATCATAAGTTGGAGAAGCTTCTAAAACTCTGTCAAAAGCAGTTTCAGCTTTAGCTAAAGCAGCAGCATCAGCAGCACCATTGGTTTTATTTACATTCGCATAATAAAGTGAAATACCATAATAAACATTATCATCTAAATAATTTTTAGATTCTTTATTATTAGCCCCAAGTTCAAAAACAGTAGCCGCGTTTGCATATTGTTTTTTACCAAACAAAGCTTTTCCTAAATCAGCAAGTTCTTCAACAACTAAAGGCTCTAACTCAATTGCTTTTTTAACATCAGCAATACCACTATCAAAAGCAGCCTGATCTACTACACCTTCTGCATTAGTTCCTTTTTTTATTTTTGATAAACCTAAATATAAATAATCTCTACCAATTACTTTATTTGAAGGTACTTTCATAAAATCCTCAATAGATTTAATCGCTACATCAACATTTCCATTTTCATAAGCAGCGTATCCTAAATATCTGTAAATTCTAGGGTTAACTTTATCTTCAGCAATCATTTTATTTGCTACAGTCTCTAGAGTCTTATAATCTTTCACCAGGATTAAGAAATCTGCGTGACGCATTTTAGAATCTAATGAGTAATCTGTAAGACTTAAATACTTCTCATAGTTAGTAATTGCGTTTTGCAAATTAACTTTAGCAGTAGAAGACTTATTTCTTCCCCATTTGTAATATGTTTCAGCCAATTCTCTGTAAACCGGGCCATAATTAGGATTTATTGCAATAACTTCATTAAAAGCTTTAATTGCTTCTTCGTAAGACTTAGCTCCTTTTAACAAAACACCTAATTGCATTTTTGCTCTCAAAAGTGTTGGATCAGCAGTAAATGCATCACGGTATGCTTTATAGGCATCATTTTGATTATTTGAACCATAATAAGCATCACCAATTGTTAAAAGAGCAGTTGCATTTTGAGGATCTAATGCCAAAGCACGTTTTAAAACAGCAATTGCAGCAGGATAATCAGGATTAGTTGAGTTGATATAAGCTCTACCAATGTAAATAAACTCATCTACATCTTTACGCTTCATATCTTTTGTAGCCAAACCAAAATTGGCCTGAGCCGCAGCAGCATTTTTATTGTCAAGATCTATCTGACCTAACCCAATATAATTTAGATTTTTCTTATCAGACGCCTGCAATCCATTTGCGTAATAAATTTTAGCAGAATCAACAATAGATTGATTTAAATATACATTACCTAAAACAAAATTAGCTTCTCCATCTGAAGGTTTTGCTTTGATGATTGATTTAAGCAAAGACTTTGCTTTTTGAAATTGTTCAGCATCGATAGCTTTTTTAGCTTCTTTGATATCTTGCGCTTTTACTACAGAAACTGAAGCAACTAAGGCAAGACTAAAAATTTTAAATTTATTCATCTTTAATTGTAATTAATTTATTCTTTATCGTTAATAATTTGATTTCTAATTTTAAGATTCCTTCCCGGAGTCCTTATTGGCAATAATCCTGATTTCAAAATTA
Organism: Flavobacterium sp. NPDC079362; assembly: GCF_050267765.1. NCBI lineage: Bacteria > Pseudomonadati > Bacteroidota > Flavobacteriia > Flavobacteriales > Flavobacteriaceae > Flavobacterium > Flavobacterium sp. NPDC079362. The sequence goes on from NZ_JBNNFM010000025.1 coordinate 2,610, forward strand.
TACGCTGTCCAATATCCCCAGATATAAATGACGCGAACCCCATTCCTAAACCAGTATAACCCTGACAATTTATAATAAACAAATCACGTGCCAAAGGATATTTCATCTCAGCCAGATCATTTTGGGTCGGGCTGTAATATTTATCATCATTAAGGCCTTTTACAGACAAAACATTGATTTTTTTAATAACATCAGCCATCTTTGGCGAAGGCTGCGAAAGCCAATTAACCCCAACTACTCCGATCATCCCATCATTTTCAGATACGAATTTAATAACTTCATCGTTAGTTTTAAAAGAAAAAACACCCTTGGCAGGAATATCTTTTACTTTTGCCAATTCCTTCATATAACGAACCGTACTTGAATTTGGATTATCAAATACAAGTCCTTGAAATCGAGAATTCGTTTTCCCCTGCATAAAATCAATTACCGTTTTCAACGCAATTAATGTATCATTATTGCCTTTGTTCGAAATAAAAGCAATCGCATCTGTTGCAAAGGGCGTAACTCTTGGATTAATTTTACTTTTTTTGAACCTTGCCAATTCCTCTTCTGTAAGATTTCGGGCAGTAACAGCCACTTTTGCTCTCTGATTTAATAAATCATTTATTAATTCAGATTCCGATTTGGGTGTAACAGTAATTTTTGAACCATAATATGTTCCTTCAAAAACAGCGACCTGATCATCAACGATAGGTTTAATTGTTTCATCGACAGTAATATCCATTGATCCTTTTAAAATTGTTTCTTTATCAGATTCATTTTTGCTTTTTTGGTTGCACATGGCAAACAAAAAAACAAAAACAACCAAACCAACAACCTTACTATATTTTAACATCATTATTCTGCGTTTGAATTAATTAATCTCAAAAAGCGAATTGCCGAATACACTATCAATAATCCACCAAAAGCATACCTGTATTTCGGTTCCATATCTAAAGGAAGCTTCTTCCAAAACATAATCATTAAACCGAGTACAAGATATATTAAAAAAAACAGTATTCCTAAAACAAGAAGAAATCGCTCTTTGAGCGATTTCTTCTGAATATTATTAAGCATATCTTTTAACATTATTCTGCAGATTGAATAGTAATAGGAAGAGAATAAAGTACCCTAACTTTTTTACCATTTTGCTCGCCGGGAGTCCATTTTGGACATTTTTTAAGAACACGAATTGCTTCTGCCCCTGTACCGTAACCGATATCCCTTAAAACTTTAATGTCGGTCAATGAACCGTCTTTTTCAACTACAAAAGTAACGTAAACTTTACCTTTTAAACCTTCCTCTTCAGGAGTCTTATAATTGTTTCCTACGAATTTGTAGAATTTTTCAATACCACCCGGGAAATCTGGTTTTACCTCGATACCAGCAGTATTATAAACATTATTATCTTCCTGAATAATTTCAGTAACTGGTCCTTTACCAACTGGCTCATCTACAGTTAAAACTGCATCCGGATCTCCTTTGATAGTTTCGTTACCTACTTTTTTATCTTTAAGATCCACAATTTTTGGTGGGTCTTCAGTAATTTCATTTGCTTTGGCAACCACTGGCTTCACAAACTTCACCTGATCCACTTTTGGTGGTGGTGGTGGTGGTGGTGGTTGATTTGGCTTAATTTCCTCCTTTTTAGGAGCAATTTTTACTGTCGCAATTTTAATATCATTATTCACTACCTCTTCTTCAGAATCCGGTAACAAACTTGCAATAAGAGGGGCAGCAACAGCAAGACTAAAAATAACTGAACCAATGATAAGTGCCTTTACGGTCGTACTACGGTTCGCTTTTCTTAACTCATATGCACCATATATCTTATTACGCCCTTCGAATACGATATCAAGCCACTGATTTTTAATTATATCTAATTTCATTTTTCTTGATTATTAAGGATTAAAACAAGATTGCTCTTATTTTTTATCTATCAATTTCGTCTCTTCCGGAGTAAACTCAGGAACAATAGCATAAGTCTCTACTCCTGAAATCGCCATCTCATCCAAAATATCAACCAAATTACGGTAATTTGATTTTTTAGTTGGCTTGATAATAACTATAATCCCATTTTTAGGTTTCCCTAAAGATGCAGAATAAGCTAAAACTGCTTTTTTCTGAGTTAATAATTCTCTACGAATTCCGTCTTTACCATAGGCGATCTCTTTTGGTCCAACTTTTGGAGTTGCAAGCAATCCCATATAATAAACCATTTTATTGTCCTCGCCAAGCATTACTGTCATTGTACGATTCTCATCTACTTTTGTATCCTTATTATCTTTCTCATTAGGATCTTTATCAGGCAGAGACAAATCCATCGATTGAGGTTTTGACAACGATGTGGTTAACATAAAGAATGTGATCAATAAGAATGCTAAATCCACCATTGCCGTCAAATCGACTTTAGAATTCTGCTTTTTACTTCTTACTTTACCACCTTTTCCGCCTCCACCGTCGCCGGTATTTAATTCAGCCATTTTAGTGTATATTTTTTAAATTAAAAGTCTTTTCCTCTCATACCTGTAACTAAGTTAAAGGAATTGATTTTTTGATCTTGCAAAATATCCATGATCTTTTTGATTTGTGGATACTCTTCTTTAGCATCACCTTTTATTGCAATTTTCAATTCTTTATCATCAATATCAATCGCAGCTCTTCTTGAGATCAAAAGCCAGTCTTTTAATTGATTGTCTAATGAATCTATTGGCACTCCAGGTTGGTTTGCTTTTGTTCTATCAGCCGCTTTCATGTCGATGATTTGTTTCAAATTTGCCAATGGAACACCGAAGTCATCCATTAATGCAAATTTAGTTTTATCATCTTCTGAAAAAGTAACACCGTATTTTGCTCCCATTCCTTCAAGAGTTCTTTTACGAATCTCTCTTCCTTTAATGTCGAAAAACACTTTGCTTTTCCCATCTGCACCTTTTCCTATTGTAATGATTGCTAAATCCGTATCAGGTAATTTAGTCTGAGCAACAGAAGAAGGCATATCTACAGGAAGTGCTTCTGGCACTTTAGCAGTAGCGGTCAAAATAAAGAACGTAAGCAAAAGGAACGCAACATCGCACATGGCAGTCATATCTGTCGATGTTGACTTTTTTTTCATTTTTATTTTAGCCATTATCTTTTATTTTATTTTGATATAATTAATTATAATTAATACTAATCAAAAATTAATTATTGTTTCAAACTTCCTCTGAATCTTCTGTAAGTGTTTACGATAGTAACACCAGCCTCATCGATAGAGTAAGTTAAATCATCAATTTTAGCTGTAAAGAAGTTATAAGAAACGATCGCTAAGATTGAAGTAGAGATACCTGTTGCAGTGTTGATAAGTGCCTCAGAAATACCTGTTGCAAGTGCAGCCTGGTCTGGAGTTCCAGCAGAAGCTAATGCACCAAACGCTTTAATCATACCTGATACAGTTCCTAATAATCCACCTAAAGTTCCTAATGATACTAAAGAAGAGATAATAGTCATGTTTTTTTCTAACATTGGCATTTCTAATGAAGTTGCCTCTTCGATTTCTTTGTGGATTACTTCTGCAGCTTCTTCACTGTTGAAACCTTCTTTTTTAACATCTTGGTATTTTACCAAAGCAGATTTAATTGCATTTGCAACTGAACCTTGTTGTTTGTCACATGCAGCAATTGCAGCTTCAATGTTTCCTTCTTTAATACTTCCTTGTACACTTTTCATAAATGCATCTAAGTTAGCTTTACCAGCAGCTTTACCAATAACGATAAATCTTTCAATAGAAAAAACAACAACCATTAAAAACATACCTAATAATACCGGTACAATAAAACCTCCTTTATATACTTGACCTAATGTATTGATCGGGTGACCTGTTTCTGGATTACCTCCTTCGAAGTTAGAAGCATCTCCCATAATTACTTTCCAAATAAACACCCCAACTAAAATACATGCAACAATAATGATTCCAGTAATCATTCCTCCTCCATTTGAAGTGCTTTCTTTTTTAACTTTAACGTTTGCCATTTTTTTTAATTTTAATAGTTTTAAATAATTTTTATTTTTTAGTTATATTTAACTTGTAGAGGAGCAAATTTATACGTTTAGTTTAAATAAAAAAACTTTTTTTAATTTAATTGAAGCAAATTTAACGTCAATTTAAAAAATATCTCATTAAATTGCTAGCATCATTTTTTAGATAAAACAAAAAATAGGGCGATTAATGGGAAAATTACAACGTTTTAGTAAATATTCAAACATTCCTTTGATATCTTCTTAAAAAGTTGCGAAATTATTTTTTATATAATTTTCAATCAAAAATAGCTTTTTCTTACTAAAAATAACGAACTCAAAATGTTAAAAAACCAAGCAATACTCTTATAATCATCTAAATTACAAATAAAACATGAATAAAAAGGATAATTTCATTCAGGATATGAACAATGGCTACCTATCTAAAGGTGATAATATAATTCTGGGAGGAGCCATTCTTGATGGAGAACCAATCGCAGAAGTCCATGTCAAAATCCCATTAAAAACGTTAAATCGGCACGGACTTATAGCCGGAGCAACCGGAACTGGAAAAACAAAAACGATTCAGGTTTTTTCTGAACAACTATCGAATGCAGGAATCCCTGTTTTGATGATGGACATAAAAGGGGATTTTAGCGGAATTGCCAAAGAAGGAAAACACGAAGCGTTTATTACGGAGCGACAGGCTAAAATAAATATCCCTTATAATGTTGCCTCTTTTCCTGTTGAACTAATGTCTCTTTCTAAACAAAATGGCGTTCGATTAAGGGCGACAGTTTCTGAATTTGGTCCTGTTTTATTTTCCAGAATTTTAGATTTAAACGACACTCAGGCCGGTGTTGTTTCTGTTATTTTTAAATATTGCGATGATAACCAAATGCCTTTATTAGATTTAAAAGACATTAAGAAGGTTATCAATTATATTACTGAAGAAGGTAAAGAAGAAATCTCTGCCAGTTATGGTAAAATTTCGACTGCGACAACGGGTACTATTTTGAGAAAAATAATAGAATTGGAACAGCAGGGCGGTGATATATTTTTTGGGGAATTATCTTTTGAAATTGATGATTTAATGCGAATCGATGAAAACGGAAAAGGATATGTAAATATCATTCGATTAACGGATATTCAGGATAAGCCTAAATTATTCTCTACTTTTATGTTGAGTTTATTAGCTGAAATCTATCAGAAAATGCCCGAAAAAGGAGACGTTTCACAACCTGAATTGGTTATATTTATTGATGAGGCCCACTTAATTTTCAACGAAGCGAGCAAAGCTCTTTTAGATCAGATTGAAACTATTATAAAATTGATACGTTCTAAGGGCGTTGGTATTTATTTTGTAACTCAAAATCCTATGGATGTGCCGAGCGGCGTTCTGGCTCAATTGGGATTAAAAATCCAGCACGCCTTAAGGGCTTTTACTGCAAATGACCGTCAGGCGATTAAGAAAACAGCTGATAATTATCCTACTTCACAGTATTATAAAACTGATGAATTATTGACAAATTTAGGAATTGGCGAAGCGCTGGTAACGGCATTAAACGAAAAGGGAATCCCTACACCGCTTGTCGCAACGATGATGCGTGCACCAATGAGCCGAATGGATGTTCTGACTTCTGATGAAATCGAAGCCATAAACAGCAAATCGAAACTCGTAAAAAAATATATTGAGGAGGTAGACCGGGAGAGTGCTTATGAAATCCTGAATAAAAAAATAGCTGATGCTGCGCAAGCCAGCGAAGAAAAAGAACAACAAGCACCAACGAGATCATCAAAATCTGAACCAAGCACAACAAGTGTTGTAACAAAATCAGTTTTGAAAGTAGTTACAAGTGCCACTTTTATAAGAGGGGTGTTTGGCGTTTTATCTAAAATATTTAAGAAGTAAATTTTCCACCATATAAATTATATAAGTTCATAAAATCTTCGTGTTTGGATTAAATGAACTTATATAACTTATGTGGTTTATATATTATACGTTTTGCAATAACTCCAGGATTTTATTTTCAATTTCTGGAGAGTTCCAGATATTTTCAATATCATCAGTTCTTAAAACCTCTTCCATAATTCCGTTTTGAAAATCACCAATAGCCAGCGCTTCGGCATAAGGGCGATCACTGAAAGTAACACGACTATAAAGCGGAATCCATTTATCAGGATGTTTATCAGAGAATGCTTTTTCGATTTTCTTTTGCAGCAAGAATTTCTCGTCGGCCGTTTTTGTACTCATTTCCATGAAATTTCGGTATGAAAGTTCTGCAATAGCATCCGCATTTGGCTTACGAGAGATTTCATATTCAGAGAAAATTTTCTTCCAGTCGTCTCCATATTTTTCGATCATTTCGTTCAGGACCGTAATATCTTCAAAACCGGCATTCATTCCTTGTCCGTAAAACGGGACAATAGCATGACAGGCATCTCCAATTAAAGCGATTTTATCTTCGTATGTCCACGGAAAACACTTCATGGTAACCAAAGTACTTGTTGGATTTTTAAAGAAATCCTCTGCGAGTTTTGGAATCACTTCGATCGAATCGGGGAAATTTTTCTCAAAGAAATCTTCTACCATTTTACGATCTGTTAATGATTCGAACGAATTCTCTCCTTCAAAAGGCATAAACAAAGTACACGTAAAACTACCATCTAAATTAGGCAATGCAATTAACATGTATTTACCACGTGGCCAAATGTGAAATGAATTTTTATCCAGTTTATGAGTTGCATCAGCATTTGCAGGAATATTCAATTCCTTATAGCCCATATTCAAAAATTCCTGCGAATAATTAAACATACTCTGACGTTGCATTCTGTGTCTGATTCTAGAGAAAGCGCCATCGGCACCAAAAACCATATCATACTTTTTCTCTTCCCACTCTCCTCTTTCGGTTTCACCAATATGCAAAGTTGCATCGCTTAGTGTAACATCCCAGATTTTTTGGTCGAAATAAAATTCAGTTCCGGCTTGTTCGGCTAGATCAATCATTTTTCGGTTTAGTGTTCCTCTTGAAATCGAATAAATCGACTCACCTTCTTGTCCGTAATTCTGAAAATTCAGTTTATCGACTAAATGAATGGCGCGTTTGTCCATTGGGATTGCGATTTCACGAACAGATTCGCCAACACCAACGCCATCAAGAGCTTTCCAACCTCGATTAGACATGGCCAAATTTATAGAACGACCCGAAAAATTAATTTTGCGAATATCAGGGCTTCGATCATAAACATGAACGACATGACCTGCTTTTTTGAGATAAATTGCCAATAGTGATCCTACTAATCCAGAACCGACAATTGCAATTTTTAGTGGAGTTTGCATCAAGAAAAATCTAAATATAAGATCGTAAAAATAAGTAATAATTATACAAGAGCTTAAAAATAAAGTAAATATTTATGATTTATATGGGCATGACCCGCCGAAAAAAGCGGGTCGGGCTATCCACTATATTCCCGATTTAGAAAAACTACGGCTAAAAAGCCTTGTTTTTCTAAATCGGGAGATACCGTTCCTATCCCTCATGCAAACCTTTTTCATAACAAAATTCCAGTTTTAATGATTTATTAGAAATTCAAAATGAATTACTTTCGCTAAAAGAAATAATCTCACAAAGACGCAAAAGCACAAAGTTTTACACAAAGCCACAGAACATTAAGATTAAAAAAAATCTGCAAAATCTGCGTAAAAAACTTTGCGCCTTTGTGGCTAACTCATAGAACAAAAATGAAAAGCGAACTATTACAATCTGATATCATTTTAGAAAACGAAAAAGTACTATTACTTCCATTCGAAAATGAAAGAAACATCGAGCTCAAAGAAATTATTTTTGATGATGAGATCTGGAAATACATGGGAATGTATGTAAGAAATGATTCTGATTTCGAAAATTATATTCAAAATACCTTGAAACAAAAAGCAGACGGAATCTGTTATCCGTTTTTAATAATAGACAAAGCAACAGACAAAGTTGCCGGAAGTACACGTTACGGATACCTGAATCACGCAAGTCAAAAATGCGAAATTGGCTGGACCTGGTACGGAAAAGATTTTCAGGGAACAGGTTTAAACAAAGCCTGCAAATATGAATTACTGAATTTTGGTTTCGAAAATATTCAGTTTAAAAGAATACAATTTAGCGCTGATCTTGAGAATAAAAAATCTCAAAGAGCTATTGAAAAACTAGGTGCTATAAAAGAAGGCATTTTTAGGAATAATTATGTTGATGCCACAGGAAAAAGCAAAGATGATGTTTATTATAGTGTCATTTTAGAGGAATGGAAAAATACTAAAGAGAAATATTTTTCTGATTTTATTTAAAAACTCAGAAAAACTTTTTCATAGAAAAAAGTGGTATTTTAGCTTATTCTAAAAAACTATTATATCAATGATGGAATTACAAGCTATTTACCAAAAAACTATAAAATTTGCTGCTAAAAAACATGCAGATCAAAATCAAGTAATTCCCGGAACTAATTTGCCATATGTTGTTCATTTGAGTAATGTAACAATGGAAATTATATTTGCTTCGCAAGAAACAAAGGGGTTTAACAAAGCCTTTGCAATTCAGGTTGCCTTGCTTCATGATATTATTGAAGATACAAAAACTACATTTGAAGAACTCACCGAAGAATTTGATGAAGAAATTGCTCAAGCAGTTTTAGCCTTAACAAAAAACGCTACAATACCCAAGGAAGAAAGAATGGCTGATAGTTTGACCCGAATTAAAAAATTATCAAAAGAAGTTTGGTCTGTAAAATTAGCTGATAGGATAACTAATTTGCAGGTTCCGCCTGAACATTGGAACTTGGAAAAAATAAAAGCATATCAAAAAGAAGCTTTACAAATATTAGAGACATTAAAAGGTGCGAATGAATATTTAGAAAAACGACTTTCAGAAAGAATTCAAAATTATTCAAAATACTGCGACACGACGGCATAATTTCAAAAACAAACCAATACAATACCACAAAATGAACCTATACTCAGAACATTATGTAAGTAAAAATTGCGAGCGGTTTGTCAATAAAATTTGGTGTCTCGATAACAGCATTGGCGAGAGCCTGATCGAAAATAAACTTGTTTTACCAAACGGTTGTTTTAATCTGGCGATTGTAAGCGGAAACGCTATTGAGGTTCACACCAGTAAAAGCAAATATGAAATGAACGAAGGGTTTTACTTTTGTTCGCAAATGACCAATAAAGTTTTGGTCAATATTCAGCCAAAAACTAAAGTTACAATCATACAATTGCACGCGTGGACACTTTCGATGTTTCCTCGTTATGATTTGAGCGGTTTTACAGATTCTATTGTCAAAATTGATGTTGCCGAATTACCTTTTCAAACTAAAATCGAAACTGGTTTAAGTAGTGATATTTCAATATTATTAAATACAACTAATTCCTATTTTGAAGAATTAAGTGCTGCAAATCTCAACAAAAATGCAGTTGAAAAAATCTGTGAAATCATAAAATTTCAAAATGAAGAAATTACGGTTTCAGAAATAGGAAAAAATCTAAATGCTTCGCAAAGATCGCTTCAAATTAAATTCAAAACTGCGACCGGACTTACGATTAAAAATTACATTCAAATCCTGAAATTCAGAAAGGCGGTTGATCAAATGGTAAATTCTGATTTAGAAAAATTAAAACTGACTGATGTTGCACTTTATAATAAGTATTTTGATCAATCGCATTTCATCAAAAAGTTCAAAGATGTAACCAAAACAACTCCCAAAATGTTCAATTCTGATTCTTATTTTCTTTCTAAAAAAAGATAACATTTCGCATTTGTACAATTTTATTACATTTGATTGCATTAATATTGCAAAATCATCAATCAATCAAATCAATCAAAATGAAAATCAACAAATCATTTTTTCAGCTAAAAACAATTTTAGTTGGAATACTGCTCTTCCAATTCCATATTGGATTTTCTCAGGAAGAAAAAAACTCGAAGCTTTACAAAACAATCATGTCAAGAGACAGTCTTCTTTTTAAAGTTGGCTTTAATACTTGCGACGTCTCACAATTCGAAAACTTACTTAGCAACAATTTTGAATTCTATCATGACAAAGACAGCATTCAGGACAAAGCTTTATTTCTAAAAAATATTAGAAAAGGTTTATGCAGTTCGACCAAAACGTATCAAGCCAGAAGAGATTTAGTTGAAGGCAGTACAGAAATTTATCCGTTAGCCAAAAATGGCGTTCTGTATGGCGCATTGCAAATAGGAATTCATCAGTTTTTTGAACCTTCACCTGGTCAAAAAGACAAATTTGGAAGTACCGCAAGATTCACTCACCTCTGGATACTGGAAAATGGAGTTTGGAAATTAAGAAGATCCTTAAGTTACGATCACCAGGATGTCAATACTGTGGGAACTAAATCAAGTATCTTTGATAATGATCCTGAAATTGAAAAATGGTTAAAGCAAAATAATGTTCCCACTCTGGGAATTGGTATAATCAATAATGGAAAACTTCAGCAAATAAAAGTATTTGGCGAACTCAAAAAAGGCTTTACAGCACCATATAACACAATATGGAATGTGGCTTCATTGACAAAACCTGTAACGGCAATGGTTGCTTTGAAACTGGCAAGTTTAGGAAAGTGGGATTTAGACGAACCACTTTATAAATACTGGACAGATCCGGATATTGCAAATGATCCTAATACAAAGCTATTAACAACGAGAATTATTTTAAGCCATCAAACAGGTTTCCCAAATTGGCGCTACATGAACGAATCGGGTAAATTGGACTTTAAATTTAAACCGGGAACAAAATATCAATATTCAGGTGAAGGATTCGAATATTTGAGAAAAGCGCTGGAAAAAAAATTCCATAAAAAACTAGATCAGTTAGCAGATGAATTGATTTTGAAACCTTTAAAAATGTCTGATACTAAGTTTATATGGAATGACATAACTGATGTTTCAAGATATGCTACTAATTATGACAATAAAGGCATTGCATACGAACCAACCAGGAATAAAACAGCAAATGCTGCTGACGATTTATTAACTACAATTGGAGATTATGGCACTTTTTTATGCAGCGTCATGAATAGCGACGGATTAAGCAAGAAAGTTTTTGATGATATGACATCGCATCAGGTAGAAACCAAAAAGAATAAATATTTTGGATTGGGTTTCGAGATCTATGATTTAGGAAACAACGATTACGCTTTATCACATGGCGGAGCAGACAAAGGTGTTCAGACTATCGTTTTATTGCTGCCAAAAACAAAACAAGGTCTGATTATTTTTACCAATGTTGACGATGGTTATAAAGTGTATGAAAAAATAGTAAATCACTATTTGGGAGAAAATGGAAAAAAAATAATTGAAATTGAAACGAAATAGACATGAATACTAACAAGAATACTATGCCACCCATGATCAATATAATAGTTCTATTTATGCTGTTTTTAAGCAGACAGGTAGCAGCACAAAGTAATAATGAAGTTTTAAAAATGGATCTTTTAAAAACTGAAATCATCAAAATGGACAGTTTACTTTTTGATGTTGCTTTTAATCAATGTGATGTTTCGCTCTTTAAGAAAATAATAGCCGATGATGTCGAATTTTACGACGACCGTTCTGGATTAAGCACTTCTAAACCAAATGAAATAAAATCTCTTCTTGCAAAATGTGACAGACCAGAAAAATTAACCCGAAAATTAACGTCTTGCACGATTGATAAACTAGGAGATTTTGGTGCTGTACAAATAGGAGAACATACTTTTTATATTAACGGAAAACCGGAAGGAACAGGCAGATTTATTCATATCTGGGAACGAAAAGATAATGATTGGAAATTGAAACGAATTGTGAGTTACGAGCATAGACCTATCAAAAAATAGCGAATATGCTTTTATCCTAAAATACCTTTTTTATAGTAAAATGAAAAAAAATTGCCTGATATTGAAACTTAATTGAAGTTTAGTCGTCTATTAAAATAGGACACGATAAAATAGAAAGTTAAATCTCTAGTTCCTTAGAGATTTAACTTTCATGCATTTAAAGAGTTTCAATCATCAAATCAAAAATCAATTCATTAACTATAATCAATTATCATCGATCATTATGAAAAAACCAATCAAACTACTTGCAATATGCCTTTTGGCAATATTGTTCAGCTTTACTCTGTTTGCACAGGACAAAACCAAGCAAATTGAAGACCTTTTAAACAAATACAATCAATACGGTCAATTTAATGGATCTGCATTGGTTGCCGAAAACGGAAAAGTGATTCTAAAAAAGGGTTTCGGTTCTGCCAATATGGAGTGGAATGTCCCAAATCAATCTGATACTAAATTTAGATTAGGATCCATCAGTAAACAATTTACTGCTTTCCTGATTGTAAAATTAGCCGAAGAGGGAAAAATAAAATTAGACGTTCCTATTACCACTTATTTACCGGATTATCCAAAAGCGACTGGTGACAAAATAACCATTCATCATTTACTTACACATACCTCTGGAATTCCAAATTATACTTCGCTTCCTAATTTCTTTAAAGACAAAAGCCGAAACCCTTATACTCCCGAAGAATTTGTAAAAACATTCTCAAGTTTACCTCTGGAATTTACGCCTGGCGAGAAATTTAATTACAGCAATTCAGGATATTTTTTATTGGGATATATTATCGAGAAAATTTCCGGAAAATCATACGAGCAATATTTACAGGAAACAATTCTTACTCCGTTAAAAATGGTTAATTCCGGTTATGATCACAGTGATGTAATATTAAAAAACAGAGCTTCAGGTTATGAGAAAAGAGGTAAAAAAATCATCAATTCCCCTTATCTCGACATGAGTATTCCGTATGCTGCGGGTTCTCTATATTCAACCGTAGAAGATTTATATTTATGGGATCAGGCGCTTTATACTAATAAATTGCTTTCGTCAAAATCAATGGAATCTTTATTTAATTCTTATATCAAAGCCGGAAAAAGTTCTTATGGTTATGGATGGTTTATTGAAGAAGCGGACAACGGTTCTGCAGGCAAAGTAAAAGTTACACAACACGGTGGTGGAATTAATGGTTTTAATACTATTATTTATCGTATTCCTGCTGATAAAAATTTAATTGTTTTATTGAATAATACCGGAGGAACTGTTTTAAATGAAATAACGGAATCTATTCGTGCTATTTTGTACAATCAGCCTTTTACAGCGCCAAAAATATCTTTGGCACTCGAATTACTTGATGCGTTTTCAGAGCAAGGAATTACAAGCGGTTTAAATACTTATAACAAACTAAAAAATGATCCTATATATGTTATTAAAGAAAATGACATGAATCAGGCGGGTTATCAGTTACTACAAACCGGAAAAACAAAAGAAGCTATTGAAGTCTTCAAAATAAATGCAGCAACATATCCTAAATCAGGAAATGCTTATGATAGCTTAGGCGAAGCTTATTTGACTGATGGAAATAAAAAATTAGCCATTGCCAATTATAAAAAATCAATAGAACTTGATCCTAAAAATGATGCCGGCAAAAAAGCATTAGAGGAACTTTTAAAAAAATAACAGCTAAAAAAGCAAGCTATTCAATAGCGGTAATCTTTATCTTACCAACTCTGATCGTTCTGGTTTAAAACCAAAATGATCAGAGTTTTTTATTTGAAAAATGTTTTTTCCAATTTCATATTTAGTATAAAAAAACTATTTTAGCCCTGCCCAAAATAAGAATATTAAAATCCCAAATCAACCTGATTTACAACCTTTCAGGCTGTAAACATTATTTATTTAACCTATGAAAAATTTAAAGAAGCAAACTCTTTTAGCGTTACTACTATGTCTGTTTATACCGGGCTTTTGTATTTCTCAAACAGCAACTCAAACAGTTCCAATGCCTACTCAACAAAACAAAATTATAATTGACAAAATTGTTGAAGCAGCACATTACAAAAATTACGTTATTGATTTTTGCTTAGAAACAATAAACGAAGCCGCCCTTAAAGAAAAATGGAACGACCAAAAAACTGTGGAAATATCTGAAAGCATTAATTATAAAAATTTCAGAGATGCCGTTTATAATATGTTTGCATTTTATAATGAAATAGAACTAGAAACGTTACTTAAAACATACAAACAAGATACTGCTTATAGAGCTGCAAATGTTATGATTACTAATGATGCTCTGGGTTATAATCTGGAAATATTTGCCAATGATGTTGTTCGGGGAAAATATAAATAAAAGGTTCTGAGGTTCTGAGCTGCTAAGTTTTTTTTAAGGCGCAAAGAGGCAAAGGTTTCTTTAATGCCGAAATCTTTGTCAAAGTTTAAGACCAAGGGTGTAAGGAACTTTGTCGAAAGCAAAAACGCAAAGTTGACATACGCCTTTTTTGTCATTTCGACCTAAGGGAGAAATCACATAAAGTGGCTCGGCAACAATGCGTTCTCCCCGCGTGTGATTTCTCCCTTAGCTCGAAATGACAATTATTATGGTTATTTTGTGTGAAATGTTTTTGTGATTATTTGCTATACCTTTAAAATTAAAGTTCCTTACAGTCTTAGTTTAAAAACTTTGACAAAGATCAACACAAGTGAAACTCTTTTGATTTTTGCGGTAAACCAAACCTGAAACTTTAAACCTTAAACAAAAAGAAACTATTCCTTCTTCGGTTTCAAAACTAGTTTCGTTGATGTTTTTATAATCTCTTCTTTATTCAATTTCATTTTTCTGAATTTACCTGCATTGTACATTTCCGCCTGATCGTCGTAATGTTTACTGAAAGGGTTTCCGGATTGTCCGGTTGGCAAAATACTCCAGCTGTTTTCGATATCAGAGAAATCTACAATTCGTCTGGTTGACGGTCCGCCTTTTACATAATACTTGCCTTCTTTTGTAAGTCCGAAGAATTGATTGTTTATCACTTCATTTGATCCCGGCGCTGCGAATGGGCCAACATCAAAAAGTTTGCGCAATGCAGCAATTTTCCCTAACGGATGTTCATGTTCTACTGTATGAACTTTTCCCCAGTTCCAATCAGCAACTTTTTCGCCTAATTGTTCCTGAAGCGCTTTTACGGATTCGTGAAATGATTTTGAAACAATTTCGCTTCTGGTTTCTTTTACATTTTTGGTTTTAATATTATCCCACCAAACCGAATTTTCATTTTCAATTTGTCTGGCAATAATTTGTTTTCCTAAAGATAATCCCAGAAATAAATTAAAATTATCCTCACCCATTTCATCTTCAAAAGTGTTTTTGAGATATAAATAAACCCATTTATTATAAATCGTAGGCGCAACATCTTCGAGATTATTAGTTCCTTTCCAGGATTTCAAAACCGTAATTACTTCTTTTTCTTTTGCTGAAAGCGAAGCAGTATTTACATTCGAAATTAAACTCTGAACCACGCCCGGAGCAATTGGCGATGTATTATCAAAAATCATTTTGCTGATTGCTTCTTTGTCCCAATCAGATTTTGCATCCATTAAACCTGAAATTCTTTTGGCGCGATCTTCCGGCAAATAATATCCCGGATACAAATAACCGTCAATCGCTTCCGGCTGATTATTGGCTGAATATACATAACCCCATTTTGGGTTTTCGGCTGATGGGTTTTTAGAAAAATCCAGATATTCTTTAATATCATCTTTTCCACTGGCACCATCCAGAATAAAAAATGAATTCACGTCTTTATCATGTTTATAAAGCGTTCCTGTCGCCCACCAAGCCACATTGCCTTTTGCATCGCCATACATTACATTCAATCCCGGCGCAGCAACCAATTGAACTGCTTTCCTAAAATCGTCTTTGCTTTTTGCATGCGAAAGTCCGTAAACCGCATCTAAAATCTGAATGGGTTGTTGCGTATAAATCCACGACATTGCAATTGGATTTTTTCGATCTAAACGATCCAATAAATCATTCATAATTGGTCCGTGTCGGCTTGATTTAATCGTCAGAACCACATCCGAAGTATCTTTTACCTTTATTGTTTTCTTTCTGGTTTCATAAGTAGCAAAACCTGTTGGCGTTTGATATTGGCTTGCATCTCCAACTTTATTTTTTTCCTGATAAAAATCGATATCATCATTTTCGAACATCGTTAATCCATAAGCATAATCACGATTGTGCGCCAATAACGGATACGGAGTTCCTGCCAGATAACAGCCATATAATTCAAAATCAGGGGTAATTAAATGTGCTTCGTACCAAGTCGCAGGTTGCGAAAAACCAATATGCGGATCATTGGCAAAAATCACTTTTCCGTTTTTGGTTTTCTTGGGTCCGGCAACCCAACTATTACTTCCCACAAAAGGCGGAATTGGTGAATTATCCAACAAAGCAGCTACAGATTTTGCAATCGTAGTATATTCTTCAATATTCTCTTTTGAACTTTTAATTTGTGTGGTATTAAATTCGCCTTCAATTCCTAAATCTTTCAAATATTCCGCGCCATATCTATTGCGGATATCGGTTAATAAAGGATCTGTTTTTTGAGCCATCGCGAAACTAAAAGACATATATCCAAAAATATTATAAACGTCTTTTATGGTAAATTTTTCTTTCTTAACTCCAACAAGCGTAAACTCAATTGGCGTAGTTCCTTCTTCCAGATATTGATTAATTCCGTCTAAATACGCCATTGTCATTTTATAACTCTGACTATTTTTGTCTAATTTGGCAATGGCTTTCGCCGAAGCTTCTTCAATACCAATTCCGGAGAAAAATTTATCATTTTTAAGCGCAACAGAACCAAAGATTTCCGATAATCTTCCCGGAGCAATTCTGCGAAGCAATTCCATTTGCCATAATCTTTCCTGCGCATGCACATAACCCAAGGCTGTCATTGCATCTTTTTCAGAATTGGCGTAGATATGAGGAACTCCAAAATCATCAAAATAAACTGTAGTTTCCTTTTCAAGATTTTTCAATTGCACTTCTCCTTCATATTTGGGTTTCAAATGAAAAATATAAGCGCACAAACCAATTCCAAGAACAACAATCAAGACTAATAAAACCAGCAGAATTTTTTTAATTTTTCTCATATTCAAAAAAGTATAATGATAAATGATTGGGTAATGATGTAACTTAAAGATATAATCGTGTAAAGAATATCGTTTTTAAAAATCTAAATTTATGTATTTAAAACCAATATGATAAATGTCAATCTATAAAAAAATAGCAATCGGTGTAATTTCAGTCTTTCTTTTTGTGATTTTAGTCAATATTGGCCTCAATTATTGGATAAAAAAACAATTACCCATTATTATAAACGAGAAGAACAACACGGCTTATAACATTCATTACGAAAAAATCGAAGTTTCGCTTCTATCACGAAATATAAATGCGACAACATTATTAGTAAGTCCTAAAAACGAGCCTAAAGACAGTAAAAACGGGTTGTTTTCTAAAATTGAATCCATCACAATAAAACATTTTAATATTTGGGATTTGGCTTTTCACGATCTTATTCAGGCCGAAAGTATTATTATCAATAAACCTCGTGTGATTTTATATAAAAAAGGTGAAAAGCTTTTGAATAACAGCAAAAGCATAAAAAACGAAATCATTGAACCATTCCGAAAAATTGTTGCCGTCTCCAATATTTATTTGAATGACGGAACAGTCGATGTGGTTTCTCTAGATAATAACAAACCTATTCTTAGTGTAAAAAAAATTATTCTGAAACTGGAAGGCATTTTACTTACGGATGCTACTCTGAAAGAAAAAATCCCGATGCGTTTCGAAAAATATGTTTTGGTATGTGATAGTTTATACTACAAACCAAGCGCATTTTATCATATGAATATTGGACAAATAAGTACGGAGAACAATTTTCTGAAGGTTAAGAATTTCTCCTATTTACCTGAATTCAGCCGTAAAGAATTTGTGAAGCGATTAGATAAAGAAAAAGACATTTATACTATTAAATTAGATTCAGCCCACATCGAAAAAATGGATTGGGGTTTTAAAGATGATCGCTTTTTCTTTAAAGCAAATTCACTTATTGTGAATCACGCTGATGCGAACATTTACCGCAACAAAATGCCGAAAGATGATTTAAGCAAAAAATATTTGTACAATCATTTACTAAGAAAAATTAAATTTCCGCTTGAAATAGATACGATACAAATCCTAAAATCAAAACTGGTTTATGAAGAAGAAATTGATTTCTCGAAAGGTCCGGGTGTTTTAAATTTTGATCGTTTTAATATGCATATCACCAACATAAAAAGTGGTTTTGGCTTAAAAAAAATGGCTGATGTAAAAATAAAAGTGAATTGCCTTTTCATGAAAACATCTCCTCTTGATGTTGATTGGAGTTTTAATGTTCTGGATCTAAAAGATAGTTTTCATATTCAGGGAACCATTGCTAATTTTAATGTGGCTGCAATGGAACGTTTTACGAAACCGTATATCAATACTACGTTTACAGGAAAATTCAATAAATATCATTTTAATTTTTATGGAAATGATAATACCGCAAAAGGAAATGCTACTTTGGATTATGAAGATCTAAAAGTAAAATTATACAAAAAGAAACATCCTGAAAAAGAAGCAAAATTAAAATCTGCCGTGGTTAATTTATTGCTAAAAAATGATTCTGATGATAAAACCAAAAAGGCCGATGTTGAATTGGAACGAATTCAGGAAAAATCATTCTACAACTTTTTATGGAGAAGTATAGCGGAGTCTTTCAAGAAGATTTTGATTTAGTCTTTTTGGTTTCGATTTTTTTTAGCCACAAATTTCACGAATTAGCACAAATTATTTTTTACTCAATCCGAATAAAATTCGTGTAGATTCGTGAAATTCGTGGTAACCCTTTTTCCTTTCATATCATTTTTAACTATTTTAAAACCTGACAATTATCATCTTTTTTGAGGATATTTTTCCCAACATTTGCTTTTATTTTAATTTAAAAACAAATGACAAAGCCACCTTTACATACTTTCCATATTCCTGTAATGGGTCTCGCGTATACGATCGACAGCCCAATTCGAGTAGCGCAATATGGAATCTCATCTGTCGTTTCTATAGCCGATGATGATTTGATTGAAAAAATGCGTAATTTTTATAGCACTAAATTCAATCTTCCTTACGAAGAAATAAGTCAGAAATTTCACGATTACAGAGCACAAAGAATTACATCTTATCTTAACTTGGTCGATAAAATTGTAAAAGAAAAATTCGACAGTTTTAAAGCTGAATTAATAGAAAGCAAAACTGCCGTTGAAAATTATATTGCGATGTTACCAAATACTTCGGATATTAAAAAAGGATTTCAGAGTTTATTAGACGATGGAATTTCTTTTAAAGAAAACATTCAAAATTACATCGAATCACATCTTTCTCCTGGTTTAATTGATGTAAATATCATGACAAAACTGGACAAAGACAATTTCGAAAAAAACGAACAACTACCAATTGAATTCAATGATGCTCATGCTGCCTTAAGAGGTTTTGCAAATAGTAATCTTGAATCATCTGTTGTACTTTCTGCAGGAATGAATCCAAGATTATTCAGTTATTTCGAGAATTTTTCGGATTTTTTTCCAAATCTAAACAATGAGCTTAAAAAGAAAATTATTCTAAAAGTTAGTGACTTTAGATCAGCCATGATTCAGGGAAATTTTTTAGCTAAAAAAGGATTATGGGTTTCTGAATATCGTATTGAATCGGGATTAAATTGCGGCGGACACGCTTTTGCTACGGATGGTCTTTTATTAGGACCTATTCTGGAAGAATTTAAACAAAAAAAGGATCAGCTTATTCAATCTGCACATGAGCTGATGACAAAAGTATTACAGCAAAAACAAATCTACGCACCAGAAAATCCTTTACCTCTAAAAATTACAGTTCAGGGCGGCGTAGGAACTGCTGAAGAACATGAATTTTTATTAGACGAGTACAAAGTTGATTCTGTAGGTTGGGGCTCTCCATTTTTACTGGTTCCGGAAGCGACTTCTGTAGATAAAGCCACCCGTGAATTATTAATGGATGCCAAAGAAGAAGATTTGTATTTAAGTCATATTTCGCCATTAGGAGTTCCGTTTAATACTTTGAGGGGAACTACAAATGAAATTTTAAGACAAAAACGCATAGATCAAAATAAAGCAGGAAGTTCCTGCCCAAAGAAATTTTTAGCTCTTAGTAAGGAATACGATCCACACGGAATTTGTACTGCTTCGAAAAAATTCCAGGATCATAAACTCGAAGAATTAGAAAATATAAAGGAAACGATGTCGTCTAAGGCTTTCGAAAAAGCAAAATTCTCTATTACCGAGAAATCTTGTTTATGTGTTGGTCTTGCCAATGCATCATATTTAGAGAATGATATTAAAATAAAAGGCCAGGCACAAGGCGTAATAATCTGTCCTGGGCCAAATATGGCTTATTTTGACCAAGAAGTTTCGTTGTCTGACATGGTGAGTCATATTTACGGAAATAAGTCCGTAATAAGAACTAATGACAGACCTAATTTATTTGTAAAAGAATTAAAGATGTATGTCGATTATTTCAGGAATGAAATCGAAAATATTTCAGGAGAAATTACTAATTCCCAACTTAAAAAATGGAACACTTTTAAAGCCAATATTCTTGAAGGAATTGAATATTATCAAAACTTATTATCTCCCGCTTTATATTTTAAAAATGATTTAAATAAGATTAAAAACGATTTTGATTTTTATAGATTGGAATTATCAAAAATTAAAATTCCAACTCTTGAATTAGCTTAAAACACAAAACCCCGATTTAAATTAAATCGGGGTTTTTATTTATATAAGAAATTGATCTATTCTTTTTTCTTTTTGCCATCAATAACAGCACCCGTTCCAGTTCCTAAAGCAGCCCCTGCCAAACCACCAATAATAGCTCCTTCTCCTTTTTTCTTACTTATAATTGCTCCGGTTGCAGCACCAACTCCAGCACCAATTACGGCACCTTTGGCAGTAGCACTCCATCCTTTCTTTTTAGTAGTAGTTGTAGTTGTAGTTCCTGTCGCGGCCGCTTGTTGATGCACAACAACAACTTTTTGAGACTCAACTCTTTTTTCTTCCTGAATCTTAGCCATTTCTGTCTTCATTGAATCAATAACTTTTTGTCTATTAATTTCAACTTTCATCGAATCAATGCTAGCTTGTTTTGCTTTATTAATATCCTCTTTTCCTTGATTTTGACAAGAAATGACAGATAAAGCAACTAATAAAATACATAAGCTTTTCATGATTGTAGTTTTAAAAATTTATACTCTACAAATTAAAGAAGATATATATTGATGCCGTTACATGATTTAGACTAATGGTTACAGAATTTGAAGATTCTTTCTAAAATTAGACGCGGATGAAACGGATTGCTAAAGCAAGACGCGGATTTAAAACGGATTTCTTTTTATTACCTGAACATTTGTTTCACGCAGATTATTTACAGATTTAAGCAGATAATTTTTAAGGCTGTTATCTAAAAAATAATCTCGCAAAAATGCTTTTTTTTTCTCATTTAGTGTCATTTCGACGAAGGAGAAATCACACTCGCTGATCGACAAAGATTGACGATTCTAGATACGGAGTTTCGTGTGTGATTTCTCGTTCCTCGAAATGACAAACAGAACCTACTGTCTTTAATTAGAAACCTGGCTACTTCCCATCTTTGCGAGATTAATTAACTCTTACTTTCCTAAAATTCCTTTTTTCAGTATTTGTCCAAAGTCGTACATGTCTTCATAAGAACAATATAACGGAACTGGCGCCAGACGAATAACATTGGGTTCACGCCAATCTGTAATTACTCCGTTTTTCATTAAATAATCAAATAAACTTCTTCCTTCTCCGTGTAAAAAGACAGATAATTGAGACGCTCTTTCTGTTGGATTTGAAGGTGTGATGATTTCGAAATTTCCTTTTACTTCTTTATCAATTTCATGTAAAATGAATTCAAGATAAGATGTAATGTGATCTCTTTTTTTGATTAAAGCATCCATTCCAACCTCAGCAAACATTTCTACAGATGCCAGATAAGGCGCTAAAGAAAGCACCGGCAAATTACTAATCTGCCAGCCATCAGCTCCATGAACCGGATCAAAATTTGGTTCCATCTTAAAACGGCGTTCTTTATTATGTCCCCACCAACCTGCAAATCTTGGTAAATCAGGATTATTGTGATGTTTTTCGTGTACGAAACAACCGGAAGCATTCCCTGGCCCTGAATTCATGTATTTATAACTACACCAAGCGGCGAAATCTACATTCCAGTTATGAAGCTCCAATTTGATGTTTCCGGCGGCGTGTGCCAAATCCCATCCTACTTTTGCTCCGGCTTTTTGTCCGGCTTCTGTAATGGTTTTAATATCGAAAACTTGTCCGGTATAATAATTAACTCCGCCAATCAATACTAAAGCCAGTTCATCGCCAACTTCTTCAATTTTTGCCAGAACATCTTCCAGACGAATATTGTGTTCGCCCTCGCGACGTTTAATTTCTACAATTGCATCTTCTGTTTTGTATCCATGAAAATGTACCTGACTCTGAAACATATATTGATCTGAAGGAAATGCTTTTTCCTCGCAAATAATTTTATAACGTTTGCCTTTTGGCTGATAAAAAGAAACCATCAATAAATGAAGATTCACGGTCAAAGTATTCATAACCGTAACTTCTGATGGTAAAGCGCCCACAATTTTACTTAAAGGTTCTGCAAATCTTTCCTGATAGTCCCACCAGGGTTTTTGAGCATAAAAATGTCCTTCAACAGCAAGATCTGCCCAATCGTTCATAACCTCATCAATATAAGCTTTGGTACGTTTGGGCTGTAATCCTAAAGAGTTTCCTGTAAAATAAATTACGCGTTTGTCATTTACTTTAGGAAATATAAATTGATCCTGATACTGATTTAATGTGTCTTGCGAATCAAGCTCTCGTGCGAATTCGCGTGTATTTTGAAAAGTCATTTTTTTTGTTTTGAATCGTAAAAATAGGAAATGTTTCTTTTGTTTCAAGTCTCAGGTTTCAAGTTTAACGTTCAAGATAACTTGAAACATGAAACCTGAAACATTTTAAAAACAAAAAACCTGTCATCACTGACAGGTTTTCTTATTTTATTTCGCTTAACGAATTAGATGATTAACATCGCATCTCCGTAAGAATAGAATTTATATTCTTCTTTGATTGCTTCTTCGTATGCTCTTTTCATTAAATCATGTCCACAGAATGCAGAAATCATCATTAATAATGTTGATTTTGGTGTGTGGAAATTTGTAATCATACAGTTTGCAATACTAAAATCGTGAGGAGGGAAAATAAATTTATTTGTCCATCCTTCAAAAGGATTTAAAGTATTTTGAGATGAAACTGAACTTTCAATAGCACGCATCGAAGTTGTTCCAACAGCACAGATACGTTTTTTAGCAATTTTAGCTGCATTTACAATATCACAAGCTTCTTGTTTGATGATCAATTCCTCAGAATCCATTTTGTGTTTAGACAAATCTTCAACCTCAACCGGGTTAAAAGTTCCCAAACCAACGTGAAGTGTTACTTCAGCAAAATTGATTCCTTTGATTTCTAATTTTTTCAAAAGGTGTTTTGAGAAGTGTAAACCTGCAGTTGGTGCAGCTACAGCTCCTTCTTCTTTTGCATAAATAGTTTGGTATCTTTCAGCATCTTCAGCCGTTACTTCTCTACTGATGTATTTAGGAATTGGAGTTTCTCCAAGTTCTGTTAATTTGTTTCTGAATTCTTCATAAGAACCGTCATATAAAAAACGTAAAGTTCTACCACGAGAAGTCGTGTTGTCGATTACCTCAGCAACTAATGAATCGTCATCACCAAAATAAAGTTTGTTTCCGATACGGATTTTACGAGCCGGATCAACTAAGACGTCCCAAAGACGTTGCTCTGAATTTAATTCTCTTAATAAGAAAACTTCAATTCTTGCTCCTGTTTTTTCTTTGTTTCCGTACAAACGTGCAGGAAAAACTTTAGTATTGTTAAGAATCAAAACGTCTCCGTCATCAAAATAATTGATAACATCTTTAAACATTTTGTGCTCTATAGTTTGTTTTTGACGATCGATTACCATTAAACGAGATTCGTCTCTGTTTTCTGCTGGGAATTCCGCTAAAAGTTCTTTCGGTAAATTAAATTGAAAATGTGATAATTTCATTTGAGAAAGTTATGAGTTATAGATTTAGATCAGGATTATTTGGATACCTGATTTTTAATCGTCTGCAAATATACGACTGTGAGATAGGCGTTGTCAAGTGTTTTGATGTTTATTTTCAAAAGTCGTTGATTTAGTGGTGTTTCGACAACATAAAAAAATGGTTTTTCACCATATAAGTGATATAAGTTCATTTAATTTGAATTCTGCCAAAAATTGTAAATGTTTTTATTTGGCTAAAGCCGAAAATCAAAACGTAAAAAAGCCCCTGGTTAAAACTAGGGGCTATGTGTTTTTCCGCCACGAATTCACGAATTAATTAAAAAATAATTCGTGAATTCGTGGCGATTATTTTTATTTACAATTCTGAAATTTGAAAATCTAAAGCTTTCAGATCATTCCAGAAATCGGGATATGATTTTGAAACTACTTCAGCATTTTCGATAATGATTGGCACTTTTAATGCTAAAGGTGCAAATGCCATTGCCATACGGTGATCGTTGTAAGTAGCAATTTTTACATTATGATTGATATTGTCTGAAGCTGTCAAAGTCAAACTGTCATTTGTAACCGAGATATTAGCTCCAAGTTTAGTTAATTCAATTCTAAGCGCTTCAAGTCTGTCCGTTTCTTTAATTTTTAAAGTATGAAGACCTGTTAAATGACAACCAATTCCTAAACCTAAACAAGTTACTACAATTGTTTGTGCAATGTCCGGCGTATTATTTAGTTCAAAATTTATTGGTTCAAATTTAAAATTCTCTTGTTTTACCAACGTCATTTTATTATCCTGAAAAGTAGTCTGAACTCCTAATTTTTCATAAAGCGATACCAATTCTGAATCTCCTTGTAAACTATTTTCTTTGTAACTGCTCAATGTTATTGAAGCTGTATCGGCCAAAGCTACCAAACTAAAAAAGTATGATGCTGAACTCCAGTCAGATTCTACTACCATTTCTTTTGATACCACTTCAGCTTTTGGATATACTTTGATTACATTTCCATCAAAACTAGTCTGAATATCTAAATCTTTTAGCAAGGCCAATGTCATTTTGATATACGGAATCGAAGTAATTTCTCCTTCTAAAGTAAGCTCTAAACCATTTTCTAATTTTGAAGCTACAAGTAAAAGTGCCGAAATATACTGGCTGCTTACATTTGCTGCCAAAGTAACTTTTGAAGACGTTACTTTTTTTCCTTTAATTCTGATTGGCGGATAACCTTCTTCTTTTTCATAAGAGATTTCAACTCCCAATTGTCCCAAAGCTTCCACTAAAATTTTAATCGGACGTTCCTGCATTCTGCTTGAACCTGTCATAACTACTTCACGACCTTCATTTACAGCAAAATAAGCAGTTAAAAAACGCATTGCTGTTCCTGCATGATGAATATCGACAATTTCGTCATTACCAATCAGGGCTTTTTGCATTACTTCGCTGTCATCAGAGTTTGAAGTATTAGAAAGTGTAATATTTGGAAACAATGCTTTTAGCAACAATAAACGATTTGTTTCGCTTTTTGATCCTGTTACTGCAATCTGGCCTTGTAAATTATGTTGAGTTGTTTGAAGTAGTAAATTCATTTTTTAAATTATAAATTGTAAATTATGAATTATGAATGATTAGAAACGTAATTCGCCACGCAATTTACCACTCCCCACTCATAATTCAAAATTCAAAACTCATAATTCAAAACTTATGAGTGATATTTCACAATTATTTTAATTTATCGTTGTTTTTATGACGGTCCTTATCTCTAATTGATTTCAAATCCATTTTTTTATCAAAGGCGGCTTGTAAATCAATTCCGGTTTGGTTGGCAAGACATAAAACTACAAAAACTACATCAGCCAGTTCCTCGCCTAAATCTTTGTTCTTATCACTTTCTTTTTCTGACTGTTCGCCATATCTGCGAGCAATAATTCTGGCAACCTCACCTACTTCTTCTGTAAGTTGTGCCATATTAGTAAGCTCATTAAAATAGCGAACCCCGTGTTCTTTTATCCAGGTATCTACATCAAGTTGTGCATTTTTCAAGTCCATAGTTATATTTTTTTTACAAAATTAGCCCTAATCTTTAATACTGCTATATTCTTTTTAAAACAATTTTTTCAGTTTCTTTTGCAATCATTCCTTTATAATACTCTTTAAGCATTTCGTATTGTTCTGTAGATACAATAGCTTCATTAATTTGATGTTGGATATTAATCTGCAACATGTTTTCGGTTGCGGCAATAATAAACTTAAAACTTCCTAAATTATCCTCCATATTAATAATTGATGGAGCAGGCAATACCTCAGCAGTAAAACCCTCAGGAATTTGAAGTGTTATACTATATTTATCCATAAAAGGAAATCCAAAATCAACTGGATATTCTCTGACATCCTGCTTGAAAGGATTTTGTTCATTTGTAAAAAATAACATAGGACTTACATATATTTTCCCTCCTATTACTTCGCATAAATTATTTCCGGTAAATGAATATGTTTCCATAGTAGGCAACAATAATTCTTTTTCGTTTGTTCTTGAATATTCGCTTATTTCGATTTTGTTATTTCTATTCTCCAGCTTTTCTAAATATTCTTCTTCTTTAAGCCCATTAATATTCTCTCTTGTAATCATGGCATTATAATCTGTACATTGCCTTCTGGTTTTTCCTGTCACCTTACCTTCTGCATCAATACTATAACTCATGAAAACAATATCATTTGAAGTTTTTTGAGGCATCAAATCTACTTCTTCAGAACTTCCGTCTTTTCTAATCAATCGACCAGACCAATTTAAAGTTCTCAAAGGCAAAACATTTGGAGTCGAAAATTTATCAGATGCATCTAACAAAATCTTACCATTTGGAGTTTCAACTGCAGCAATAACATAATTAAAAGCAGTTCTATTTGGAAAAATTGAAATTCCGTTGGCACGGGTACTTACCAAAACCGGATTTGCAGTTAAACCTGCATAACGCAGCATAGCAGTTAACATCAAATTGATATCCGCAATATTTCCTGTCTTCTCTTTGTATGCTTTTTTAACACCATTATCACAGTTGTATCCAAAATAATCATTCCACTTTACATTCGTTTTTACATGATCCAGTACGACCAGTATTTTTTCATCAATTGTATTTTTTCCTTCTAATTTCTTTCTTAAATCCTCTTCAAAATATCCGGACTTGTTCAATTCAGGACCAAAATCCTGGTATTCGTAAATTGTTTTCACAACTGCATTCCAATCAACCGAATACATTTTCATCTCTGCCTGCGGGAATTTCGTCATCGACAATTCATGTTGAATACTTGAAGAATAATTATCAATATTATTAACATAGGCTTCGTCTTTCATTGCCGGAAAATCTACAGCTACATACGTTGTCTGTGTTTCGGTATAATTTAATTTATCCGAAGTAAATGATGTTAGGGGATTATTTATCCCACCTCGTTCTTTACTTGTAAAAACTATTGTTCTGGTATTTTTTACCCTGGTGATCTTAGGGAAAACATATCCTTTCTGCCTCGCATTAAAGACATAATATTCCGGTATATAAGTCACAAACTCTGAGTAATTTACCGGAATACTGGTCTGAAAACCCCACTCTTTTATTACTCGGGCACTTGGACTTCTTATTATATAACTAAATTCAATAACAGAGCCTTCTTTGACATTAGGCATTGTGATCTTTTTTTGCCCTCTGAACTTATCGACTGCCTCATCAAAAACTCCATCGCTTTTTAACTTTATCTTCTCAATCTTACCATCTACTAAATTATAAGTAACCGCATCACTAAAAGCTACTTTTTCTTTAAAATCAGACTCATTATGATACCAAACACTTTGGTTCGCCCATTTATAACCTTCTTTTTTATAGATCTTAATCCTTGTCTCTACTTCTGTAACACTTACAAAGCCAGAATTCACATCAAATTCTATTCTGGTTTTTCCTTTTTTATACAAAATGGCGGCAGCTGCCGATGAATCTTTAGGATGCTTTTTCTGCTCTAATTCAGCAATTGAGACTTTTCCCAGTTTAAATTCCTGTCCTATTACTTTTGGAGTAAATAGTAACACAATTAACAGACTAAAAAATTTAATAATTTTCATTTTGGTTAGTTCTTGGTTAGTATAATTTTGGCGTTATCGTTTTTTGATACTTGCTCCATAAAAAGACGATATTCATCAAATTCTTTATTTGAATAATTGCCTTTATTTATAAATATAGAGCGTTTATAAGTCAGTTTATTATTTTCTTTTTTGATTATTTCAGTTTTGTATTCACCAAATTTTCCTTTCAATTCGAAGTTTGAAGGAAGAAATTCGATTGCAAAACTTGTTGGTAAATTAATCTCGATTTCATCTGTATCTAAATAGCCACGCTGAATCTGGAATGGATTTTTTCTATTTCTAATTCTTTTAACATTCCCCGAACTTTGATTAAAAGCATCAACAGTAAAAATTATTTTATTTCCTGTGAGTTTTCCATAATCAATAGCGCTTATTTGTACATCTTCAGTAAATTGAATATTTTCTTTGTTATTGGTAAAAGTAATTTTACCGAGTTTCAAATTATTGATATTATTCCAGTACTCTTTATAATGCGATTCTTTTTCTGTTGGCTGTAATTTCTGCACACGCTCTCTTGTACCATACTGAGAACCTTCAGACATAATATTTACCTGACCAGAAAAATGTCCTTTATCATCTATTATATAACTTCCTTTACTTGATTGCGAATTTTCTAATGGATTATAGATTTTTGTTCTTATAATTTCTCCTCCATCAGGCTTAATAACAATAACTTTTCTGTTATCCGTGAAGTTTGCCTGATATCCAAAAGGATCATCCTGGCTTGTACATTCTAAAAAAACATATTTATCTTTATCCGGCACACATAAGATAGCGTGATTTCCTTGTATGGAAAAGAAATCTTCATCGATATCCATCAAATTCGAATCACCGTATAATTCAGTATAATAAGACGGAACTCCTACTGCATCTAATAATGCTCTTGTATAATTAGACAATGCTTTGCAATCGCCATAACCTAATCTGTCTACATCGCTTGCCAACATTGGTTTCCAACCTCCAATTCCTACCTTAATGCTTACATATCTGGATTTTTCCTGTACAAATTGATAAACAATTTTTGCTTTTTTCACAGGATCTGTTTCGTTGCCTACCAAAGCTTTTATCTTTGTTTTTGTTTCTTCTGGTAAATTTGTCGTCCCTGTTAAAATTTTATCCGAAAACCACTTGCCATATTCTTTCCAATCTTTTGCATTACCATCAATACCTTCTAAATTAAAATATTCTAAGCTCATGGCAACTTTTGGATATAAATCTTTAAAAACAGGACTATAATCTTCCGGTTTTTGAGCTAAAATATTAGTTGCGAGATAAGAAAGCTTAGTATCTGTATCTGAAGCTTTCTTTATTTTAAAATCAGA
Organism: Flavobacterium sp. NPDC079362; assembly: GCF_050267765.1. Classification (NCBI taxonomy): domain Bacteria; kingdom Pseudomonadati; phylum Bacteroidota; class Flavobacteriia; order Flavobacteriales; family Flavobacteriaceae; genus Flavobacterium; species Flavobacterium sp. NPDC079362. The sequence goes on from NZ_JBNNFM010000025.1 coordinate 32,174, forward strand.
AAACTGAGATTCTTTTTTCTTAAAACCAAGTGCATTATGATATGTGACATTCAAGACACTTTTTTCAACACTTAAAAAATAACCGGACAACGGATACCAAACGGGAATAAAGGCTGTAGTTGAAGTTTGAATTTCGCAGTTAAAAATTACTGTAAATGGATATGAAATTGGTGTATAATTTAAATACAAATAGCGATTATCCGAAAAAAGTGTACTACCGCCGGCAGAACTTTGATCTGTAAAATCTTTTCGCCTAATTTTCTTAATCTCCTTACCTGAAGAATCATAAACTGTTGCTTCAATGTTTTTAATAGTGGTTCTTTTGTCATAGTGCTGATATGCATCGATCTCAGCTAAACCTTTTTCATTTAAGACAGTTATTACTCGCTGAGTCTTGATATTCATATCTCTCTGCGAAACAATATTAATATCTAATTGGTTCAGACGAACCACTGCATTGGCATTTTCTTTAAGACTATCAGAAACTGGTGTAAAAACAAAATCTGTCTTTTGGGCAGAACAAAGATTAACAAGTAAGAAAAAGAATAACCCGGAAAAAGTTAATTTCATTAGTAAGTAATTTCGCCAAATATATATTATTTTTAGAAACCTTTAACACTTCTCTAATAATATATTAATCTCTGTTTTTACTGTCTATTAAAATCGTTACAGGACCGTCATTGAGCAGATTAACTTTCATATCTGCACCAAAAATCCCTGTTTGGATTTTCTTTTTGAATTCTTTTTCTAAAGCCTTTACGAAATTCTCATACATTGGTATAGCAAACTCTGGTTTTGAAGCTTTTATGTACGAAGGACGATTTCCTTTTTTTGTAGAAGCATGAAGTGTAAACTGACTTACTACAATGATATCACCATCGATATCCTGAACCGAGCAATTCATGACGTCATTTTCGTCACCAAAAATTCTCATTTTTATGATTTTGCCAACCAGCCATTCGATATCTTCCTGAGTATCCAGATCTTCAATTCCAACTAAGACCAACAAACCTTTTTGAATATCAGCTACTTTTTGATCATCTACAGTTACAGATGCCTGGGAAACTCTTTGAAGAACTACTCTCATATTAATGGTGAATTATAAATTGTGAATTTATTTAGCCACAGATTACACGAATTAAACAGATTTTTGAAATTATGATACAAAAAGATGCACTGCTGTGCATCTCTACAATTGACATCTTATTCTTTTCTAATTGGAATTTAAAAAATTGGAATTTATTTTTTTATTTTCTCATCTCATCACTGGCTTTACGATCTTCATCATAAGAATCTGTACGATAATTTTCATCGTCGCCTTCCAGTATTTTTAAGTAACTATTGTAACGTGACCAAGCGATCTCGTCTCTTTCTAGTGCGGCTTTAATAGCACAATGCGGTTCTTCTTTATGCAGACAATTGTTGAACTTGCATTGATCTTTCAGTTTAAAAAATTCAGGAAAATATCCACTGATTTCTTCTTTTTCCATATCAACAATCCCAAAACCTTTGATCCCTGGTGTATCGATGATTTTTGCATCAAAAGACAAATCATACATTTCGGCAAATGTAGTAGTATGCTGACCTTGTTTGCTCGCTTCAGAAATAGTTTTGGTTTTAAGATGCAAAGATGGTTCCATGGCATTTACCAAGGTAGATTTCCCTACACCTGAATGTCCTGAAAACATGCTTACTTTACCAATCATCATTTCTTTTAACTCTTCAATTCCTTTCATTTCTGTAGAAGAAACACGAAGACATTTGTAACCAATTTGCTGATAGACATATTGCATGTACAATTGATCATCAAGAGTGGCTTCATCAAAAGTATCTATTTTATTAAAAACTAAAATCGTTTCGATATTATAGGCTTCGGCAGTTACCAAAAAACGGTCAATAAAATTGAAGGTTGTGGGTGGATTATTAATCGTGATCAATAAAAATACGCGATCGATATTCGACGCAATAATATGCATTTGATGCGATAAATTAACCGATTTACGAACGATGTAATTCTTTCTTTCGTGAATATTAAAAATCGTTCCCGTTACAGTATCAGAGGTTTCTTCGAGTTCATAATCGACAATATCACCTACAGCAATAGGATTGGTACTTTTGATACCTTTCATCCTAAACTTCCCTTTCATACGGCATTCTATAAAATCGCCTTTTTCAGATTTTACAGTGTACCAACTTCCTGTAGATTTATATACGAGTCCTGTCATTCAAATTTTAGATTGTTTATTTTAGATTTTCAATTATGTTGAAAATCTAAAATATATTAAAAGGCAAAATTACGTTTTTAGAATTGAACAACGCAACTTCGCCTTTTAAAATTAAGAACAGACATTAAAAAATAACCTGTTTACCAAACTATTTCGGCTAATATTTCATTTTCCTTGATTTTACCTAACTGAATTGTTTTTAAAGTTTTGGTTGTTTTTCCTGCTCTTGTCGTATAAATTTCTACCATGACTGTTGCCGGACCGTTTTCTGTTAATTCGCTTTCACCAAAATAATTGGTTTTAATTTGATATTTTCCTTTCACGGCATTTCTAATTAAGTATTGTTCCGGACCATAACCTTGTGTAAAATCTTTTGAGAATCTGGCTCCGGCTTTTGTGTCTTTATGCCCGTAATAACATTCTTCTCCGTTTGGTTCAATAATATGCAAATCAAGATCGACATCCATCAAGTTCCAGTTCATTATAATTCGAATATCAACCGGCATTTTTGCTAAATACTTTTTGTCAAGTTTTCCTGTTTTTAAATTTTTATGCTCGATCATTAAACGGTTAATATCCATCAAAATAATATCTTCTACACCTTCATATTGTCCGCTCATTTCTCCGTAATAATTTACTTCTAAAGCTTTGATCAATTCATCAAAAGCTTCCTGATATTTTCCTGAATCTTCCAGAGCCAATGCGTAATCTCTTAGGCTTTGTGGTTCGTGTGCTCTCCAATTTGCAACTTGTTTTGCAGTAAATAATGCATCATCAAACTCTTTCCATTGACGCAACGTATAGGTTAACGTTTTATAAAGCTGATGATTCTCTAAACCTAAATCAGCAATATTACTAATGATTTGCAATGCTTTTTTAACATCGCCATGATTGTAGAAAAAGTGCGCTACATCAAAATAAAAACTTGGATTTCTTTCTTGTCCGTTTCTTAATTCAAAATACAATTCATATTGTCTTTCTTTTGGTGCAGCTGCTAAAGCTTTAAGATATAATCTATCGGGATTCCAGGTTTTAGGTTCGTTTTTAATTACATCTGAATCTTCATATTCCACATTTTCAGTATCTGAATTTTCTTTTTCATCTTTAAGCGTTTCATTTCCCTGAACAAGTGACGTATTATTCTGTGGTGTTGATTGTACCTGAACTCCTGCTACTTTACCGGCAAGCGCTTGCGATATATCAGCATTTTTAGAAACCGCTTCAGCTGATATTGATTGTACCGCATATGAAACATCTTTTTTTCTAACAGGAGCAGCATATGAAGTCACAACCACTTCTTGTAAACGTGCTGAAGATTCTCGTAATCTAACTGTAAATTGATTATTTGCACCCACATTTACCTGATAACGCTCAAAACCAAGATAACTAAAGTGAAGTGTACTATTCTCGGCAGCTCTTATTACAAACTTACCATCAAAATCAGTATAAACTCCTTGTCTTTCTCCTTGTACAGTTATGGTCACTCCCGGCAAGGCTATTCCTTCCTCATCTAAAACCGTTCCCGAAACCTGACCAGCCGCAACATTTGCCCTTCTGCTTGAAATAGCACTTGCATTTCTTCCTGAACTTCTGTTTATGGTATTATTAACTGATCTTCGGGAATTTTTAACTTTGGGTTCTGGCAAAGGTTTTGGAGCAGCATATTTCAAATCCTTTTTCCACCATGAATTTAATCCTTCAAAATAACTCTCGATGCTCTCCCAATTATTCTTTTGCTGTGCCAAACGACTATCATTTTCCTGCTTTTTAATTCTGTCAAATTCTTCACGTAATTCTGCTGGAGGAACAATATCATAAGCAACATAATCGCGAATATCTTCCAGAACAATCAGAGAAGTATTCTTAGTTATGATCCCATATTTTTTTCCCAGAAGTTCAATCTCATCAGCATTTTTGGCATATTCAAAATCAAGATTTGCAATTTTTTTCTGCGCCCAAAGCTTTTCAACATTTACATCATTTGTATTTTGAAGACTTGCATCTAAAGTAATTTTTCGCTCTAAAACAGCTTCATTATTATAACCAAATAATAAGGTAACTTCATTTTTTGGATTCAAAGAAATTCCCGAAAAACTAAAACTTCCTGAAGCCGAAGTTCCCGGTATTGAAAACAAATCTGTTACTGTATAATTTTCTTTAATACCTAAAAACTTCAGATTCGTATTCACCAATTTATCCAGAGCATTTTCTTGATTTAACTGATTTAAATTAATAGCATTACCACCAGTTTGCATTGCCGAGTAATTCAAAAAGGCAAAATCAGCAGAAACTGATGACGTGATCGCATAGAGTGGCTTTTTTGTTTTTGGTAAAACGTTATCACTCAAAGAAGATAATCCGTCAGAAAAAAATAAATATTCGTCATTGTTTATGAAATTTATTTGCGAAAAGCGAGTTCCTCCATCGTATTTTGTATGTTCCAAAACAGCTTTTAGTTCAGACCAATTTCCATTAGAGATGGTGTATTCTTTTTGTTTTTCGAAAGTATAATTCAAAAAGTACAAAGTCACTTTCGTGTTTTTTATTTTCTGAAAGTAAGCATCCAGCAAAGCCAGTTCTTTTTTGAGATCTCTTGTTTTAGAGCTCAAGGAATTATCCCAGATCAAACCAATAGAAACTGGTGTTTTCTTAGCGATCTTATTTCCTTCGATAAAAGTATTGCCATAAAAATAATGCTGTCCACCCACATTCTGCATCACAACACTTGGAGCATTTTCCTGAATCGGAATCTTAAAAAGTAACTTTTCAGAAGGCTGATAATTTTCTTTTTTTATAGAAGCCTGAAAAGATTGATTCCATTTTGAAAAAACAATTGCATCACCGGAGTTTTCAGCGACAGTTGGCGAAGTTGAAGTTCCTAAAACCGAAATATTCATTTCGAAATTATCGAGTTTTTTAGGATAACGGCTCACCAACTGATAAGACAAATTATCTCTATCAAATGCCGAAAGTTCTTCTTGGTAACCAATAATTACAGTACGTTCTCCATTTGGCATTATAGGATAGATTCTGGTTCTAAAATTATTTCCATCGACTTTCTCTAACAATCCCGGATCAACGCGACGATGTTCTATGGCCTCAAAAACCTGTTTCCCTTTATTTTTATTTACCGGAACTGCCTCACGCATTTTTCCATTTATATCAATGGTATACCTTGAAACCGAAACATTTTCAGGTAACGGAAAAATAAGATCCCCTTCCATCTGGCGGGTTCCCGAATTAAAAAAATGCATTTCGGCAGTAGTGTAAGCGATATTTCCTACCACTTTTACATTGACGATTAGTTTATTCATTCTCACTTTTTCCGCACCCTCACCTTTTACAGTAAGTTCAGGGCTTTGTGCGAAAGTTTTTGTTCCAAAGAACACTAAGAAAAATAGTAATATTCTCAAGTTTACCTGAAAAAAATCTGGCTTGGATAAACGTCTTTTTGATTTCATAACGCGGTAGTTAAGTTTGTATATAACTATAGAGCATATAAAATCTAAAAAGGTTGGAATGGATTTAAAAAAAATATTAAACCATATAAGTTATATAAAAAAATATTAGCCTATTGAGATTAAAAGCTGTGAAAAATATAGCCCAAGGTTTCAACCTTGGGGACGCAATCAAGGGTCGCGATATTTGGGGGTCGCAATGCATATTCACAATCTTTGTCCCCAAGGTTGAAACCTTGGGCTATGTTTGTATAGAAAATCATATTTAACCTTTTATTTTTTTGTGTTAAACCAAAAAAAAATCTCCAACACTTCTTTTACAAAGTGCCGGAGATTCTTAAAAAAAACAATCTATTTTTAAATAATGCTATAAGAGAACTTTAAAATAGTTTCAAAATTAACTTACATCACTTATATGGTTTAAAAAGAAATTAAGCGTTGATTACTTTTTCCTGGTGACCAATACTTTCCTGGTGAATTGCTTTGAACATTTTCAAAACAAACTCTTCAGTAAGACCTTTTTTCTCCCCTTCAAGAATCATTTTTCCTAGGATTTCATTCCAACGGTTGTTTTGAAGAATCGCTACGTTTGCATCTTTTTTCACCTGACCAATTTCGTCAGCTACTTTCATACGTTTTCCTAACAATTCTAATAAGTTAGCATCAAGAACGTCGATGTTAGCTCTTAGTTTTGTCATTTTTTGAGTGTACTGATCCGTAGTATCATCCGTTTTTCTGATCGTCAAATCTTTAATGATTTGTTTCAAAGCGTCTGGAGTAACTTGTTGAGCAGCATCAGACCAAGCATTGTCCGGATCGTAATGAGTTTCGATGATCATACCATCGTAGTTCAAATCTAAAGCCTCTTGCGTTACTTCAAAAATCATTTTACGATCTCCTGTAATGTGAGACGGATCGATGATTAATGGTAAATCAGGGAATTTATTTTGCAATTCTATAGCAATTTGCCATTCCGGGATATTTCTGTATTTTGTTTTTTCGTAAGTAGAAAAACCTCTGTGGATAACTCCTAATTTCTCGATTCCAGCCATGTGTAAACGCTCAACACCACCTAACCATAAAGCTAAATCCGGGTTTACAGGGTTTTTAACCAAAACGATTTTATCAGTTCCTTTTAAGGTATCAGCAATTTCCTGAACTGCGAATGGGTTTGCAGTTGTACGGGCACCAACCCATAAAACGTCTATATCATGTTCTAAAGCTAGTTTACAGTGTGCTGCAGTCGCAACCTCAGTTCCCATTAACAAACCAGTTTCAGCTTTTGCTTTTTGCAACCATTTTAAACCAATTTCTCCAACACCTTCAAATCCTCCCGGACGCGTTCTTGGTTTCCAGATTCCAGCTCTGAATACACTAACTTTTGAATCTTTTAATTCATGCGCAATCTTCAATACTTGATCTTCCGTTTCTGCACTACATGGTCCAGCTATCACAAGTGGGTGATTTAAATTGAAATCATCTAACCACTTTCTCATTTCTTTCTTATTTTCCATCTTAATTCTATTTTTACTTTTTAATTGTTAATCCGTTTAATATTTCTTTGATTTTATTCGTGCTTTCCATTTCTTCAAAAATGGCATTGTAATTATCTTCTTTTAACAAATCCCTAAACCGACTCAGATTTGAAATGTATTCTTCTAATGTTTCAATAACGTGTTCCTTGTTTTGCTTGAAAATCGGTGTCCACATTGCGGGAGAACTTTTTGCCAGACGTACCGTGCTTTCAAATCCACTTCCCGCCATATCAAAAATATCCTGTTCGTCCTTTTCTTTGTTCATTACTGTTTTTCCCAACATAAATGAACTAATGTGCGACAAATGCGAAACGTAAGCAATGTGTTTGTCGTGCGAAGTTGGATCCATATATCGAATCCTCATTCCTATTTCGCTAAAAAGTTTCAATGCTTTTTCCTGCAATTTAAAAGTGGTTTTTTCCACCTCACAAATGATATTCGTTTTCCCCTGAAACAAACCTTTTATCGCTGCCGAAGGTCCTGAGAACTCCGTCCCCGCTATAGGATGCGTTGCGATAAAATTTCTTCTTTTTGGGTGACTGGCAACAGCTTCACAAATTGGCTTTTTAGTCGATCCTACTTCAAAAACAATTGTTTTATCTCCAACTGCATCCAAAACTTTAGGCAGAACCACCAAAGCCACATCTACGGGAACCGAAACAATTACAAAATCAGCATCTGCCAATTCCTCAAAGCTTCCCGCCTTGTCGATAACACCTAAATCAATTGCTTCCTGCAAGTGTTTTTCGTTATTATCTATTCCAAAAATAGTAGCATCGGGGTGTTTTTCTTTGATGTCAAGCACCATCGAACCGCCTATTAGCCCTATTCCTATTACGTATACTTTCATAATTCTTTTTATTAGAAGCTATTTCCTGCTATCCGCTGTATCTTTTATGATGAACCCAACCATTAAAGGATGCCGCTTCTATCAGGGCTAGGGCTTCTCGTTTTTTCAAGACCTTTATTTTTTTCTGTCACCCTGAGCGAAGTCGAAGGGGGCTCCAATTGGAATGTGGACTTCGACTTCGTTCAGCCTGATAAACTATGTCAAAATCCGGATTCTTTATTCTTTATTCTAAAATCTTAATACTTAAAACCTATCTATCGCTTCTTGTACTTTTTCTTCTTTTACACACAACGAGAATCTTATATATCCTTCACCATTACTTCCGAAGATTGTTCCCGGGGTGATAAAAATATGTTTCTCGTATAATATCTCGTCTATGAACTTTTCTGATGATTCGATTCCTTCCGGAAGTTTCGCCCAGACAAAAAGCCCAACTCCTTCTTTGTAAACTTCGCAGCCTAATTTTTCTGCTAATTTTTCTGTCAATTCTCTTCGGCGTCTGTAAATTTTGTTTTGATCTTCGAACCATGATTTATCACAATTCAAAGCTGCAACTGCCCCTTTCTGAATTCCATAGAACATTCCGCTGTCCATATTGCTTTTTACTTTTAGGACCGCATCGATAATTTCAGGATTTCCTAAAACCATCCCAACTCTCCAGCCTGCCATATTGAATGTTTTACTTAAAGAGTTTAGTTCTAAAGCCACTTCTTTGGCACCTTCAACCTGCAATAAACTCATTGGGTTATCATTCAAAACAAAACTATACGGATTATCGTTGACCAATAATATGTTGTGTTTTTTAGCAAAAGCAACCAATTTTTCAAATAATGCTAAACTTCCTCTTGCTCCTGTTGGCATGTGCGGATAACCCAGCCACATAATTTTTACTTTCTTCAGGTCTAATTTTTCCAGAGCTTCAAAATCCGGTTCCCATGCATTTGCTTCTTTCAGATCATAATAAATTGGAACTGCTCCAACCAGATTGGTTACCGAAGTATAGGTTGGATAACCCGGATTCGGAATCAAAACGTGATCGCCTTCATTTAAAAATGCTAACGAAATGTGCATAATCCCTTCTTTTGAACCCATCAAAGGCAAAATCTCATTATTAGGGTTCAATTCAACACCAAACTGATTCTGATAAAAATCTGCCATCCCTTTTCTCAATTCCGGTAATCCCTGATAGCTCTGATAACCATGCCCGTTTTCATCCAGAATTGCTGCAGCAACTGCTTCAATTACTGCTTTCGACGGACTCAAATCAGGGCTTCCAATTCCCATATTGATGATAGATTTTCCTTCAGATTGCAATTGACGAACTTCTCTCAGTTTTGATGAGAAGTAGTATTCTTCAACTGTATCTAATCTTTTTGCTGTTGTAATCATTTTTATTTTTTATTAAAAAATGCTTTAGGCTTTATGCCGTAAGCTGTATGCTTTTTTGACTTTAAGACTTTCGACTTTCCAACTTTAAGACTGACTTAAAGGTTTCGTGTTTTTATATTCTCCCAATACCTTTAAATATTCTGCCATTATATTTAATAGCGATTTGGCTTTTGCAAAATCTTCGTATTTCTCAAATGTTACATCTACGAAAAATGAATATTTCCAGGGTGTTTCTATTTTTGGAAGCGACTGAATCTTAGTTAAATTCAATTTGCAATCGCTCATTACATTTAAAACCGCCGCCAAACTTCCTCTTTTGTGATCTAATTCAAATTTGATTGACGCTCTGTTGATTTCGTTTTCAGGCAAAAATGAATTTTGCTTTTTGATGATTACAAAACGTGTCATGTTGTTTTTGATCGTCTGAATTTCCGGCGCAATAATTTCCAGATCATACATTTCCGAAGCTACCTTACTTCCTATTGCTGCAATTCCGGTTAATTGTTTTTCCTGAATTCTTCTGGCAGTTTCAGCTGTATCTTTATCTTCAACCAATTTGATGTTTGGATATTGTTTTAAGAAATCCATACATTGCAGAATGGCCATTGGGTGCGAATGAACTTCTTTTATATCCTCGATTTTCTGACCTTTCAAAACCATTAAATTTTGGTGAATACTCAAATAATGCTCTCCAATAATGTGCAAATTATTCTTGTCAATCAAGGCATAATTCGGGATAATTGGTCCTGCAATCGAATTTTCTATCGCCATAACTGCCTGATCAGATTTTCCCGAAAGAAGACTGTCAACCAATTCTTCAAAAGACAAACACTCATCAATATCCACATTTTCAGAGAAATACTCTTTCACAACCTGATGATGAAAAGAACCTTTTATACCTTGTATTGCAATTTTAGTTGTCATATATTCAAAAAAAAATCCTGATTTTCATCAGGATTGTATATTAGTTTTATTTGTCTTTTTTAATTTTCTCAAATAACCATAGCACAATCCTCACTTCTACTAAAGAAGAAATAAAAAGAGTTGCTAAAATAAAAACGGTTACTTGCCATTTTGTTTGTGTTTTTCAATAAATTCTCTGCGAATGTATAAATTATTTTCACTGCACCAAAAAAAATATTGCATTTTATGAAACAAAAAAGGATTTCTTAACAAATTTATGATGTTTTGTATGATAATATAAAAATATCGACTTAATATGAGATATTTACAATTGGTTTTTCTAAGATTCTAAGGTTTTGAGTCGCTAAAATTCTAAGTTTTATTCTTAATATTGTCATTTAAACGAAGGAGCAATCTTCATAAGTAGCTCGACAACTAACTAATTATAGGAATTAGAATTATCTAAGAGATCTTAAATGAGCCTTAACCTCATCCCAAGTATACAATTCAGTTTTTCCATTTTCTAAATTTTGGATACGAATATCTAATTCTCTCTTAACATCACCAGATACACTATTCCATAGTTGTTTAGCCAAAACCTTTTTTTCAGTGTCTCTATCTTTAGATAATTTTATGATTTCCATATTTCATCAAGTTTTTCTGCCACGAATTTCACAAATTTACACAAATTAATTGCCGATTAAAATTCAATTTCACTAATTCAGTTTCAAAAAAAATACTAATTACAACAAATAAAAATTTGCGGGAATTCGTGAAATTTGTGGCTATAAAATTTTAAAACAATCCCGAAACCGGTTTATTCCTAATCCCAATTTTTGCATAATCGAAATTCATTTTCTGCTGTAACAGTGAAGCATACACACTTCTAAAATCAATTTCATATTTTAAATCGCCATTATCCAAGTTTGCCAGATCTGGATTATTTCCTAAAATTGTTCCTTTGTTATTTCCTCCAATAATAAACATTGGCGCTGCAGTTCCGTGATCTGTTCCGTTTCCGTTGTCTTTTACTCGTCGTCCAAATTCCGAAAAAACTACCACTGTAACATTCTGAAGCAATTGCGCTTGTTTTAAATCCTGATAAAAACTGTATATCGCATCATTTAAATCGGCTAATTTTTTCTCGTGAATCGCAAGCTGATTATCATGCGTATCAAATCCGCCAAGAGAAGTATAATATACTTTCGAATTTAGATTCCCTTTTATCAATCGGCCAATCCATTCTAAGTTTTTAGATAAATCGGTTTTAGGATAAGTGATTTCTGATTTTGATTTCGCTAATGCTTTCTGGATTTCATCAGATCCTTCGGTAACTGAATTGGCTATTTTTCGAACAAAATCTAATTGTGGATTATCCGATAAGGTTATATCTTCTTCTTTATTTCCTTTTATCTTAAATCGGTTTGGATCTTTTACGGTTATCGAATTGGGTTCCATTCCTTTTAATGCCAGATTATCGATAGAATCCAGATTTATTCCTGCCGTTGCCTGATGTCCGTTACATTGTAAATCTAAATACCTTCCTAACCAGCCTTCATTAATATATTTATTCGAATCTGTTGCGGTCTGCCAAATTTCCTGACTTCGAAAATGAGAACGAATTGGCTCCGGATATCCCACATTCTGAATTACAGTTAAATCTCCGTTTTGCTGCATTTGAGCAAAATCTTTTAACGAAGGATGAAATGCCATTCCTTTATTTTTTCCGACAACGACATCCTTATTCAAAGCAATTTTTGTTCTTAAATCATAATACAACGGATTATCGTACGGAATAAAAGTATTCAATCCGTCGTTTCCTCCATTCAATTGAACAAATACAACACACTGTTCGCCGATTACTAAATTATTTTGCGAACCAAAAGCGTGTAAAAAATCAGGAAGCACAAGCATTCCGCCTGTAAGAGTTCCTGTAAGCGTTAGAAAATTCCTTCTGTTCATGGCTGTAGCTTTCTAAATTAATTGATATTCGGGTAGTTTTGTGATATAATTAAAGAGCCTTATTACGGCAAAACTGGCATGTTCTTCTTTTGGGTCAAAATCATATTTCAGCAAATTCTCCATGTCTTTTTGCATCGAATCATTGACTTTAAATAATAATCTGTTCGATAACTCGGTGATAATGGTTTTGTTATTTCCATTGGAATCAAAATCGATTTTCACGTCAATTTTCTCCAATTCTGATTTTGGTTTTTCAGTTTCAGAAGCCATTGTATTCAATACTTTTCTGGTAACACTTCTTCCGCTGCAAAGCAAATCTGATGTATTATTCCGCTGCAAATAGACCTGCGAAGTCAGCCAGGAATTTCCACCGTCCCAACCTTTTACATTAACCTGATTGTATAGATCCATTCCTTGTTGTTTCAAAAAATACAAAACTATCGTATCATCAAGATCGTCAATATGCAATTCGTCTAAAAGCTGCAGAATATAAACAAAGGGATCTTTTATTTTAGTGCCTGAAATATCTTTTTTATATTCTTCGGTAAATATTTTAGTGAGTAATGGTTCAATTTCAAACTTTACTTTTCTTAAATAATCGCCATAATAAGTTACCAATTCATCTGATGGATTATCATAAATAAACCATTTCAGAATTTTTCGGGTAATTAAATATGGTATCTCCTTTTGCTCAAAAATAATATCGACGAGATCATCTGCTTTCCAATTTCCGGTTTTACCGAAATATGTTTTATCAGAATCGTCTTCAGCAAAACGCCTGTAAACTGCTCCGTCATCGCCATAATTTAATCCCGCCAAAGCTCTTGCTCCGTTTTTGATATCACTTTCAGAATAATTCCCAATCCCGATGGTGAATAATTCGAGTAATTCACGGCTTAGATTCTCATTGTATTTGCCTTTTTTATTATCGACATTGTCTAAGTATTTCACCATAGCATTCGATTTTACGATTTGCTTCGTGAGTTCCTTGAAGTTCCCAAAGGCATTTTCGCGTAAAATCATATTATGCTGATACATCCAGTAGGTAACTTTTACTTTTTGAGAAGTGGAAACAAAATGATTGTGCCAAAAACAAACCATGTTTTCACGTAACGGAAATTCGTCGTTTCGCATTTTGGCAATCCACCATTTTTTTAATTCAATAGTCGAGTAGATTTCTTTTTTGAGGATCTTCTTTTTTTCTTCTGAATCGGCGGCTTTTATAGATTCGCGTAATTCCTTAAGTTCGATAAGTGTCTTGGGGTCGTCGTCTAAAAAAGCAGGAAGTTGTTTGTCAAACTTTGAATCATAGGAATGCTTTAGAAATTTTTCTAATCCTAGTTCCTCAATTTTATAGGATTCTTTTCCGGAAAATCCCAACCGTAACGACCAAAGATTGCTTTTTTTCATAACACAGGAATTTGTTTAGCAATAAGACTTTAGTTTTCTTTAAAGGTTTAATTTAAGGAAGGTGCTAAGGAGCTAAGTTACTTAGATGCTAAGGTGCTGATTTTTAAAAATCTTTGGTATTAATTTAAACGTAGATTTTTGAGGGATATTGTTTAATTCGAATTGATATGAAATGGACGAAATTAATTAAATCACGAAACTACAATCTATTTGTATGAAATATTTTTTATTCAAACAGCTATACAACATAGCCCGAGATTTCAATCTTAGGACACATATAGAATCGGACAATATAATAACATAGCCCGAGGTTTCAACCTTGGGACGCATATTGAATCGGATAATACAATACATAGCCCGAGATTTCAACCTTAGGATACATATAGAATCAGACAATATAATAACATAGCCCGAGGTTTTAAACCTTGGGACGCATATTGAATCGGATAATGTATTGTGTCTCCAAGCTTGAAACCTCTGGCTATGTTATAAAAAATTAAAATTTCCTTTTTTCTCGGAATTGATAAAAAAAAAGCAGCTATCATTACGACAACTGCTTTCTATAAATTAAGAATAAAATCTTTCCTCTTTATTCTATTCTCTTTCTTCTAATCAAGAATTAAGATCCACACATTTCACAATCTTCAGGATCTCCTGCTTGTGCTTTTAGCAACATCGCTTTGTAATCCTCAACGCTGATTGCTTCAGTTTCAGGAACTAAAACTGCTTCTGGCGCATCTTCTTCTTTTTTATCGTTGTTTAGGGTGAATTTAATCGCATCAACCGCAGATTTTGTTCTCAGGTAATACATTCCTGTTTTTAAACCAGATTGCCAAGCATAGAAGTGCATTGACGTCAGTTTAGAATAGTTTGCATCCTGCATGAACAAGTTCAATGATTGTGATTGATCAATAAAATAACCTCTCTGACGTGACATATCGATAATGTCTTTCATCGACATTTCCCAAACTGTTTTGTATAATTCTTTCAGGTCTTGTGGAATCACATCAATATTTTGAACAGATCCGTTGTGACGCATGATTTCTTGTTTCAATGTTTCGTTCCACAAACCTCTGTCTACTAAATCATGAAGTAAATGTTTGTTTACAACAATGAATTCTCCAGACAATACACGACGTGTGTAAATGTTTGATGTATAGGGTTCGAAAGCTTCGTTGTTTCCAAGAATTTGTGAAGTCGAAGCTGTTGGCATTGGCGCAACTAATAATGAGTTACGAACTCCATGCTCCATTACTTCTTTTCTTAATGAAGCCCAGTCCCAACGGCCTGATAATTCTTCATCTTTCATTCCCCACATATTGTATTGGAATTCTCCTTGTGACATTGGAGAACCTGCAAATGTAGAATATGGCCCTTCCTCTTTTGCCATTTCCATAGAAGCGGTTACAGCTGCGAAGTATAATGTTTCGAAAATTTCCTGATTCAATACTTTTGCTTCATCACTTGTAAACGGCATACGCAACATAATAAAAGCATCTGCTAAACCTTGAACTCCCAATCCTACCGGACGGTGACGCAAGTTAGAGTTTTCAGCTTCTTTTACCGGATAGTAATTTCTGTCGATTACTTTGTTCAGGTTACGGGTTACACGTTTTGTAACATTGTAAAGTGCTTCGTGATCGAATTTTCCGTTATCAATAAACATTGGTAATGAAATTGAAGCTAAGTTACAAACTGCGATTTCATCTTTAGAAGTGTACTCCATAATCTCTGTACACAAGTTTGATGAACGAATTGTTCCTAAATTCTTGTGATTCGATTTACGGTTTGCTGCATCTTTGTACAACATATATGGAGTTCCTGTTTCGATTTGCGATTCAAGGATTTTCTCCCATAATTCACGTGCACGAATAGTTTTTCTTCCTTTATTTCTAAATTCATAATCAAGATACATTGTCTCGAATTCTTCTCCGTAAACATCGTATAATCCAGGACATTCGTTAGGACACATTAAAGTCCATGATGCATCTTCCTGAACACGTCTCATGAATAAATCAGATGTCCACATAGCAAAGAATAAATCTCTTGCACGCATTTCTTCTTTTCCCGTATTTTTCTTTAAATCCAAAAATTCGAAGATATCAGCATGCCATGTTTCGATATAAATCGCAAAACTTCCTTTACGTTTTCCACCACCCTGATCTACGTAACGCGCCGTATCGTTGAACACTCTCAACATTGGCACGATTCCGTTTGAAGTTCCGTTTGTACCGCGAATATAAGATCCTGTTGCACGAACGTTATGAATAGAAAGACCAATTCCTCCCGCTGATTGCGAGATCTTAGCCGTTTGTTTTAATGTATCATAAATACCATCAATACTATCATCCTGCATTGCCAAAAGGAAACAAGAAGACATTTGTGGTTTTGGAGTTCCTGCATTAAACAACGTTGGTGTTGCGTGCGTGAAGAACTTTTTAGACATTAAGTCGTAAGTCTCGATAACTGATTTTAAATCGTCAAGGTGAATACCAACTGAAACACGCATCAACATATGTTGTGGTCTTTCGACAATTTTACCATTTATTTTTAGCAAATACGAACGCTCTAAGGTTTTGAAACCAAAGTAATCGTAATTAAAATCTCTTGTATATATGATATGTGAATCTAAGAACTCTGAGTTTTCCTGAATTACTTTGAATACTTCATCCGAAAGTAATGGCGATTCTTGTCCATTTCTTGGATTTACGTATAAGTACATATCTTTCATCGTTTCTGAGAACGATTTTTTTGTATTTGAATGTAGGTTCGAAATTGCCACACGCGCCGCTAATTGTGCATAATCAGGATGCGCAATTGTCATAGAAGCTGCTGTTTCTGCCGCAAGATTATCAAGTTCAGAAGTTGAAACCCCATCATACAATCCCTCAATAACACGCATAGCTACCTTAACAGGATCTACAAGTTCATTTAAACCGTAACACAATTTTTTGATTCTTTCTGTAATCTTATCAAACATTACCGGCTCTCTGTGACCATCTCTTTTTACTACATACATAAGCTTACTATTTTAGTTATTGAAAAAATGAAAGACACTGGAATAACGAATTCCAGGACTTAAACATTGCGTGTTTTTAAATTATTTTTTTGAGAATTGTAGGATTCTCAATAGTTACCTGTTCCAGTCTGGAAAACAGATTGAAAAAGCATTAAAAATTGTCATTGAATCTGCGATTTGGGAAAGAGATTCAAGCGAAAATATTTATTATAAAAATTTTATTCTTTCCAGCGTTTCGAGGTAACGCTAAACTATTCTTGTTGTCTAAAAATCTGCATCAAATGAAATTTTCTGAGCATCGCTATCTGTGTTCATCACACCCGATTTTTGATACTCGGCAACACGTTTTTCAAAGAAATTGGTTTTTCCCTGAAGTGAGATCATATCCATGAAGTCAAACGGATTCGCTGATCCATATACACGCTCGCAACCTAATTCTACTAATAATCTGTCAGCAACAAATTCCAGGTATTGCGTCATTAAAACGGCATTCATACCTATTAAACTTACCGGAAGTGATTCTGTAACAAATTCTCTTTCGATGTCTAAAGCATCAACGATGATTTCTTTGATTCTTTCTTTTGGCACTTTATTGATCAGGTGATGATTGTGTAAGTGTACTGCAAAGTCACAGTGTACACCTTCGTCACGGGAAATCAATTCGTTAGAAAAAGTTAAACCTGGCATTAAACCACGTTTTTTCAACCAATAAATAGAACAGAAAGCACCTGAAAAGAAAATTCCTTCAACAGCAGCAAAAGCAATTAGTCTTTCAGCAAACGAATCTGAGTCGATCCATTTTAAAGCCCAGTCTGCTTTTTTCTTAATTGCAGGAAAAACTTCTAAAGCGTTAAACAATTCAGCTTTCTCTGCTTCATCTTTCACGTAAGTGTCAATTAATAGAGAATACGTTTCGCTGTGAATGTTTTCCATCATGATCTGGAAACCATAGAAAAATTTCGCCTCGGCATATTGCACTTCGTTTACAAAGTTCTCAGCAAGGTTTTCATTTACAATTCCATCAGAAGCAGCAAAGAACGCCAGGATATGTTTAATGAAATATCTTTCGTCTTCACTCAATTTATTATTCCAGTCAGTCAAGTCCTGGTGCAAATCGATTTCTTCGGCAGTCCAGAAACTAGCCTCCATTTTCTTGTACCATTCCCAAATATCATGGTGTTTGATAGGAAAAATAACGAAACGATTTTTATTTTCTTGTAATATTGGCTCGACTTGTGACATGGTAATTTTTGTTTAATTTTTGTATTGAATTTTTACTATTTCAATAGACTACAAAGATTGTCATTTATCGCTAAAAATGAAAGCCAAACTTATTCACAATTCGACGTAGTTTTTAACAACGCATGAAAAATGAGATATTTTTCAGACAATAATTAAATATTTGTAAATGAGGTATTTAATACCACCTTTTAAACCTAAAGCCCCTGTAAAATATAGACTTTTTGTTATAAAAAGCAAGAAATATGCAATTGTTTTTAAAAGTTTTTTTTTGAGTTAAAACTTTATTTTTTGGGTTAAAAAACAAGCTTATAAAGCAGTAACTAAAGCGTGAAGATTTTTAAGACTTTTTGAGCTCTTCGGCTACTTTTTCAAGCTCTAAATACCAGTCTTGCCCAAAGCGGCGAATCAATGCTTCTTTGACAAATTTATAGACCGGAACTTCTAATTCTTTTCCTAAAGAACAGGCATCGTCACAGATATCCCACTTGTCGTAATTAACCGCAGCAAACTCCGTAAAGTCTTTTACACGAATTGGATATAAATGACAGGAAACTGGTTTTTTCCAATCGATGATTCCCTGATTGTAAGCTTGCTCGATTCCGCAAAGAGCGGTTTTACCGTCAAAAATAACGTAGGCACAATCTTTCTCGTCGATTAACGGCGTTTCAAGATCCCCATCAGTTCCTTTTACCCAGGTTCCCTGCGCTTCGATTGCAGCAATTCCTTCTTTACGTAAAAAAGGTTTTACTTTAGGGTAAATTTCTTCCATGATTTTAGTTTCCGCTTCGCTTAAAGGCGCACCTGCATCTCCATCAACACAGCAAGCTCCTTTACAAGCTGACAAGTTGCACACAAATTCTTTTTCAAGAATATCTTCTGAAATAATGGTTTTCCCTAATTGAAACATGATAATAAAGTACTGAAATTTATAAAGTGCAAAGATAGACAAAGAAAACGGATAAAAAATCTACCACAAAGATTCACAGAGTTTTTCACAAAGATTAACAAAGAATCATTCTGTTTTTAATCTTTTTACAATTCAAGCTTTGTGAATCTTTGCGAGAATACTTTGCGAAACTCTGTGCAACAAACAATAATTGTTACATATATCACTTTTTCAACACATGTAACGTGTTTTTATAACAAAAATACATCGTGTCAAAAAAACACCTACCTTTATTATCTACCTTTGCAAAAATTTTAAACCCTTAAAATCAAAGTGATATGCTAGAAATCGACTTTAAAGAAATAATTACTGTTGGAATGGTACTTTTTGCCGTAATTGATATTGTAGGGTCGATTCCGATTATTGTGAATTTAAGAGCAAAAGTGGGACATATCGAATCTGAGAAGGCTTCGATAGTTGCAGGACTTATTATGATTGTTTTTCTTTTTGTGGGCGAAGGCTTCTTAAGCCTTATAGGCATTGATGTTCACTCATTTGCCGTAGCGGGTTCGTTTGTATTATTCTTCCTTGCTCTTGAAATGATTTTAGGAATCAGAATCTATCGCGACGAAGAGCCGGGATCAGCTTCTATTGTTCCTTTAGCATTTCCGTTAATTGCCGGAGCAGGAACTATGACTACTTTACTTTCGTTGCGTTCTCAATTTCACACCATTAATATCATAATTGCCATTATATTAAATATCATATTGGTTTATATTGTTTTAAAATCTTCTAAAAAAATCGAAACTTTATTAGGAGAAAACGGACTTGGCGTTGTTCGTAAGACATTTGGAGTGATACTTTTAGCGATTGCTGTTAAATTATTTGCTGCTAATGTTAAAGGTTTGTTTGTCTAACATTTATTTTTATAAATTTACCCCATAAAATTTCTAAAATACAACTTGAGGATATTTTTTAACATCTAAAGGTTTTACTTTATTATTTTAGGCAAATAAACAACCATTATGAAAATCTTTACTTCCATCTTAGTGCTTTTAGCATTAGCTTTAATTGTTTTTAATATTACGTTGCTAGACTTCAAAAATCCTTTTCAGGGAGATAGTGTAGTTGCTTTTATTGGAATTGCAGCTTCATTTTGTGCCGTATTGATTCTTTTGATTTTTAGAATTTCTAAAAGAATTGAAGAGAAAACAAACGGACGATAATATGTTTGAAGTTTTAATTATTGGCGGAGGTGTATCAGGCATTTCTTGTGCACTCGTTTTAGGATCTGCCAAAAACAAAGCTTTTGCAACCGATAAGAAAATCGGAATTTTTACCCACCAAAAAAGCTCTTCTTTACAAGAAGCGATCTTCTATAACGCTTATGGCATAAGACCCGGCAAATTGGGTTCGGAATTATTATTCGAAAGCACACAGCATTTAGCAATGACTTACCCTCATATTACTCAAATACAGAATGAGAAGGTAATTAAACTTGAAGGTACTTATCCTGAATTTACTGTTACTACAAATAAAGACTCATATAAAACAAAAAATATCGTTGTAGGAATTGGTTCTGCCAATACTTTTGACATTGAAGGTTTAACTCAATATATTGAACCTCATAAAAAAGCACTTCCTGAAAAACAACGTATTCAGCTTAAAAACAACGATCATAAAGTAGCCGATGGCATTTATGTTATAGGGACTTTAGCAGGCTGGAGAAGCCAACTGGCAATTGCTGCCGGAAGTGGCGCCGCTGTTGCCACAGATATTCTTACTTTATGGAATAACGGCGTACAGACCCACGCTCATGATAGTATTCGATAGAATTTAAAACATTAGTTTTTTTCATCTACCATTAAGAGATTAAGTTTATCAAGCTTGCTACATATAATACTACAAATACTTAAATATCTTATAAAATAAAACCATTAAGAGATTACGAAAATCTAGCCGTAAAGCTTAATTTTTCTTAATCTCTTAATGGTAAAATAACTGTTAAGCTAATCTCTTAATGTTAAAAAAACAAGCCTTATTTTACTGAAACAATTTCTTTTACTTTAATATGTTTCTCTGTATCGGTTTTCCAGATTTCTCCTTTTAACGAAACCTCATCACCTACTTTTAATTTCTTGTAGTTTTGTGGGCCACCAACATTTACAATGCTGATTACAGCATAATAAACCTCATTTTTAGTTGTATTGATTTTAGCCGTATAACCGTCTTTTCCAAATTCAATGGATTCAACTTTTCCTGAAATCGTATTTTTATCTTTCATACCAGCACAAGAAATCACAAATGCCATTAGTACTGCCAGAAAACTTATTCTTTTTAGATTTTTCATATTTTCTATTTGAGTTGTAAAGCTCGCTCATTTCCTAAAATGATCTGTTATATTATTTAAAATTATTGTTTTATTTTAAGACAGCACAACTTCCCGCTATTACTTTTATATTTTCTTCAAACTGTTTCCAGACTCTGATGTATCTAAAGGCTCCATTTAAAAGATTACCATCATACGTTCCTTTCAACATAACAGTTACTGTAACTACAGCCAGATCATCTATTATATTAATAATTTGATCTGACGCTTCTATTACTTCAATTTTCATTTTGCCTGAACGATATGAATTCAGATCGAATTCTTTCGTAATCGTTTGTCCGTCGGGTAAATTAAAAAGCAAATCATCGTGCAGCATTTTATCCAAAGTAGGAACATCTGCATTTTTAATGGCTGTCAGAAGCTCAATTTCAGCATTTACAATAGTTTCTATTTTCATCTGATCAAAAATTAAGGATTACTTTTTTGGATTCAAAACTGCTTTAATCATCGCATCTTCTTTCAGGATAACATCATAGTAATATAATTCTCCATAAAGCTGTCTCGCAAATTCTGCTGTAATGTAACGATTTACCAAAGCTTTGGTTTTATCTAATTTCAGATCTAAACCCGTCATTAAAATATAGGTTCTAAACTTTTTAAAATTGACGTCTGAACTTTTCATCTTAGCCAAAAACTCATTAAAATTAAGTCCTGAAAAAGCGTTTCTGTTTTTATCTAATTCTTCAAAAACAAAATGACCAACAATTCCGGTTTGCATCAAATAAGCGACGTTCTCGTTTCCGTGTTCTGCTTCTATTGGTACAAAAATGTCCGGAACAATTCCGCCACCACCGTAAACGATCTTCCCTTTTGGAGTTTTAAATTTTAAGGAATCAGCCACTTTTATACTGTCTTTTGCATAAAGTTCTCCTGATTTTATACGAGATTCTGATTCTTTAAAATATTCTTCATTTCCTTTTTTATAAGGTTTCTGGATCGATCTTCCGGTTGGCGTATAATATCTCGCCACGGTCAATCGCACCGCAGATCCGTCATTAAAATCCATTTCGCGCTGTACCAATCCTTTACCAAAAGAACGACGGCCCACAATAGTCCCGCGATCACTATCCTGAATTGCTCCAGCCAAAATTTCGCTTGCTGAGGCACTATTTTCATTGATTAAAACATAGACTTTTCCGGTTTCGAAACTTCCTGCTTTTGTGGCATATGTTTTTTCGGTAGTTCCGTTTTTATTTTTAGTAAAAACGATCAATTGTTTGTCTTTCAAAAACTCATCAGCAATTGCAATGGCTTCTTCCATATAGCCGCCGCCATTATCACGAAGATCAATAACCAAAGACTCAATTCCGCTTTGTTTCAGTCTGGTTAAACCGGTTTTGAACTCATTAAAAGTCGTTTCGGCAAAACGGTTAATTTTCATGTAACCTGTTTTATTATCGAGCAATAAAGAAGCATCCACACTTTTTATTGGGATAATATCTCGTTTTACTTTAAACTTTAGTTTCTTTTGTTCTGATTTTCTAAAAACGGTCAATTCAATTTCAGAACCTTTTATTCCTTTTAGCTTAGAGAATAAACTGTCTGAAGGCAATTTTCGCCCAAATAATTTCGTTTTTCCTGCAAATAAAATTCGGTCACCTGATTTTATTCCCGCTTTCGCCGAAGGTCCGTTTTCAATTGGTTTTATAATCGCAACAGAATCTTTATACATATAAAAATTAATTCCGATTCCAACGAAATCTCCTTTCATACTTTCAGCAACCTCAGCTTGTTCTGTTGGCGGAATATAAACAGAATGCGGATCTAGTTTTGAGAGAATATTATCTACCGTAAGATTTACAATAGAATCTGTATTGATGCTGTCAACATATTCGTTATTGATAAAATCAATCAGTTTGTTCAGCTTGGTTTTCGAGTAATTTTTAGCCAAAAGCTGATCATCAACGGGAGCGTTCATTAGGCTTCCGCTGACTATTCCCAGAGCAAAGGTAGCTCCGATAATGATTGGCAAATATTTTGAGTTTAATTTCATTACTCTTCTAAAACAGGAATATGTTCGACTTCGACACCTGCTTTTATTAAAAACTGAATTCCGGAATCATCGCGATATCCGTTTTGATACACCACTCTTTTTATTCCGGACTGGTGAATTAATTTGCTGCATTCTTTGCAAGGCGAAAGTGTAATATACAAAGTTGCTCCCTCACACGATTGTGTTGATCTGGCAACTTTCAGGATCGCATTTGCTTCGGCATGCAAAACATCCCAACGGGTTAATCCGTCTTCGTCTTCACAGCAATTCTCAAAACCGGACGGTGTCCCGTTATATCCATCAGATATAATCATTCGGTCTTTTACGATAATAGCGCCTACTTGTTTTCGCTTACAATACGAAAGTGAACCCCATTCCCTGGCAATTCTCAAATAAGCTTTATCGTATTTATTCAATTTTTTATCTTCCATTTATTTTATCTGTTCCAAATTGGGCTTTCGATAATCATAGGAATAACAACTCCTATAATAAAACCTGACATTACAAGCGCCCAATCACGTTTTGAAAAACGAAATACGGTTTGTACAATATATGATATTATCAAAACTACAAAGACCACAACTAACTGAGCTGCTTCGATTCCCAAAGCAAATTCGCCTAAAGGTAGTAATTTTGAACTAGGTGATCCTCCTAAAATAGTTTTGAAATAATTTGAGAATCCAAGTCCGTGTATAATTCCAAAAAATAAGGTTACAAAAAATACTAAATTCAATCCATCGTTTTTTGATGCTTTCCCGGCTGTAAAGAGATTAAAAATAGCCGTTATTAAAATCGTTATCGGAATTAAAAATTCAACCGTATTCACTTTTATTGCTATAATTCCAAAGACCGAAAGTAATAAAGCTAAAGTGTGGCCAATTGTAAAAACGGTAACTAAAAGCAAAATACGTTTCCAGTCTTTAAACAAATAAGGCGTTGTTAATGCAATTAAAAAAAGAACATGATCATAAGCATGAATATCTAAAACGTGCTTTAATCCTATTTGAAAATAAATCCAAAATTCTGACATACGGGTACTACTATTAATGATTAGGGGTTGTAAACTTACGATTTATTTTGAAAAATTAAAGGTGACGCAGATTAAATCAAGGAATAAAAATAAGTTAAATTTTATGAGAAAATTAAAATTAATAATTTAAAATAAAAATTATCTTTGCGATATAAAAATCAACAAATTATGCCATTTTCAGAATTATTTGATAACGAATTCAAAGAAAGAAACAGAGGTCATTTCTCTGCAATTGTTCGTGTAGCTTTTGCTGACGGCAAAGTAAGTTTAGAAGAAAAAGACTTCTTAAATAAATTAGCTTCAAGATTAGAAATTTCAGAAGACGAATATAATGAAATCCTTACGGATCCTTGGAAACATGCAATAAATCCTCCTTATTTATACACACAACGTTTAGAGCGTTTGTTTGATTTAGCGAGAATGGTGCACGTTGACCATCATTTAGGAGACCAACAAGAAGTGATGTTAACCCGTATGGGATTAGCGTTAGGTTTTACTCCAGGAAACGTAAATTATATTGTTTCGAAAGCATTGTCTTTAGTAGATAAAAAAGTAGACTTGGATACTTTTCTTTTCGAAATGGAAAATATGAACAAGTAAAAAGTTTTTCAGTTTACAGTCTCAGTCACAGTCACAGTAAACAGTTTGCTACCTTAAATAAAGAAACCCGACAGATTTTTGAAATTTGTCGGGTTTTCTGTTAGAATCCTGAACAACTTAAGACTTGAACAAAAAAACCTAACAGGTTTTAAAAACCTGTTAAGTTGTCTGAGACTAAAAACTGAGACTTATTCAGCTGCCATAAACTGTTCTGCTTTTTCGACCATATTATAGCTTCCGCAGAAAAAAGGAACTCTTTCATGCAATTCAGTTGGCTGGATTTCCATAATTCTTCCAAAACCGTCTGTTGCTTTTCCTCCAGCTTGTTCTGCAATAAATGCCATTGGGTTACATTCATATAATAAACGTAATTTCCCTTTTGGTGCTTTTGAACTTGTTGGGTATAAATAAATTCCGCCTTTGATCATATTCCTATGAAAATCTGACACCAGACTTCCAATATACCTGGAAGTATATGGTCTGTCTTCTTCTTCTCTCTGGCAATATTTAATGTAGTTTTTTACGCCTTGCGGAAAATGAACATAATTTCCTTCGTTTACAGAATATATATTTCCATTTTGAGGAAATTTCATATTCGGATGTGACAAATAAAATGTTCCGATGGCCGGATTTAATGTAAATCCGTTTACGCCATGACCGGTCGTATAAACCAACATGGTCGAAGTTCCATAAATTACATAACCTGCTGCAACTTGATTGATTCCCGGTTGTAAAAAATCCTCGCTTGTTACCGGGGTTCCTATTGGTGTAATTCTTCTAAAAACAGAAAAAATAGTCCCCACAGAAACATTTACATCAATGTTCGATGATCCATCAAGCGGATCCATCAAGATCACGTACTTATTATTATTACTGTTGTCGCTCCCCTTGACAGTAATAAATTCGTCGTTTTCTTCTGAAGCAATACCACAGACAATCTCACGGTTTATTAACGTCTGGATAAATACTTCGTTTGCATACACATCTAATTTTTGCTGGTCTTCTCCCTGAATATTTTGTTCGCCTGCGGCGCCAATAATATCCACCAATCCGGCTTTGTTGACTTTATAGTTCACGACTTTTGCCGCCAAACGTATAGAGTTGATAATTCGGGAAAGCTCTCCCGACGAATACTGAAATGCTTTTTGGTTCTCAATAATAAACTCTCCTAGTGTTTTATTGCGTTCTTCCATTACTATATCGTTGTAGTTTTTGATTATAAGTCACAAATATCGCTTTTTTTGTGAGAATGATTCAAAAATTATTTTGTTAGTTTGCCACTATTGTATATTTGCTAATTAAAGACGGGAAGTACCGAATAAAAAAATAGATTTTTAGCGAATAAACGCTTAATAATAAGAATATATGAATTGCCCTTACAAGAAATTCGTACAAGCAAATTTTTGAAATAAAAGTGGTTATCGTATATTTAGGAATAAAATTAAATTAACAGAATATGAATATTAGAAAAGGAAATCCTGAAGACATGCAATCGGTTTTGGGATTAATAAAGGAGTTGGCAATATTCGAAAAAGAACCGGAAGCTGTTGTTATAACTGTTGATGATTTAGTGCGTGATGGCTTTGGTGAAAACCCATTATTTCACATATTTGTAGCAGAAGTTGAAGAGGAAATTGTTGGAATCGCGCTTTACTATTATCGTTATTCTACCTGGAAAGGAAAAACAATTCATCTGGAGGATTTGATTGTAAAAGACAAAATGCGTGGTACCGGTTTGGGATCTGCATTGTATACTGCAATTATGAAACAAGGAAAAAAAGAGAATGTTCGAAGAGTAGAATGGAATGTTCTGGACTGGAATACTCCTGCCGTGAAATTCTATGAAAACTCAGGTGCTAAAATTCTTGAAGAATGGAGAGTAGTTCAAATGGATGAAAAGGGAATTAATTCGTATTTAGCAAAATTGTAAAAAGAAGTTTGCCACAAATTAAAATGATTTACAAGATTTTTTTTGCCACGAATTTCACGAATTAGCACGAATTAATTAGTGTAAATTCGTGAAATTCGTGGCGAACTGACACAGATTGGAAATTTTTTTTAATCTTTTTAATCTGTGACAAAATAAAGACGCACAGCTGTGCGCCTCTACAATTCAATTGGAATTTGGAGTTTAAAAAAATTGGAATTTTATAAAAAACAGCATATATAAAAAATGAGAGTATTTAAATTTGGTGGCGCATCTGTAAAAGACGCTGATGGAATTAAAAACGTTTATGACGTTTTACAAAAAGTAGGTTATGAAGATGTAATTTTAGTCGTTTCAGCGATGGGAAAAACTACAAATGCTCTTGAGGTTGTAATCAAGAATTATTTTGATAAATCGGCAGAATTGAATTCTTCTGTGCAAGAAATAAAAAAATACCACAATCAAATCTTATTGGATTTATTCGAAAATGAGAAACATGAAGTATTTACTGCAGTAAAAGCTTTATTCTCTGAATTAGAATATTTCCTGGCACATAATAAATCGCCAAATTACAATTTTGTTTACGATCAGATTGTAAGTTTTGGAGAATTGATTTCCACTACTATTCTTAGTCATTTCATGAATTTTATGGGTATTCAAACGCAATGGCTGGATGTTCGTAATTTCATTAAAACGAATGCCAATTACAGAGATGCCGAGGTTGATTGGGAAACTACCCAACAACTGATCAGTAAAAATGTGAAACGAAAAATCTTGAACATCACGCAAGGCTTTTTAGGTGCTGACGAGAATAACTTTACGACTACTCTTGGTCGTGAAGGTTCTGATTATACTGCAGGAATTTTTGCTTATTGTTTAAATGCCGAAAGTGTAACGATCTGGAAAGATGTTCCCGGTGTTATGAATGCGGATCCGCGTTATTTTGAGAATGCGAGTTTATTAAATCAGATTTCGTATCGTGAGGCGATCGAATTGGCTTTTTATGGCGCAACGGTTATTCACCCAAAAACATTACAGCCTTTACAGAAAAAAGAGATTCCGTTGTACGTAAAATCTTTTATCAACCCGTTATTAAAAGGAACCTGCGTTTCTAAAGGTGTTGATCTTGAGCCACAATATCCTTGTTTTATTGTAAAGAGAAACCAGCTTTTGATTTCGCTTTCATCAATAGATTTCTCTTTTATAATGGAAGAAAACATCAGCGAGATTTTTGGATTATTTCATGAATTCAAACTAAAAGTAAATTTGATCCAGAATTCGGCGATTAGTTTTTCTGTTTGTGTAGAAGATAAATTCGAAAATTTCACGGAATTAAATGCGATACTTTCTAAAAAATTCAAAGTAGATTTTAATGAAAATGTAACTTTATATACGATTCGTCACTTTACAGAACAAGCAGCACAAACTGTCGAAGACAATAAAGTGGTTTTACTAAAACAAGTAAGCCGTGAGACGATGCAAATCGTTACGAAAGAGATTAATTAAATCATCTTTACTCCGTTAATTAGTTAATTCACATACCTGAAAAGGCTTCACTAATAAGTGGAGCCTTTTTTATTTCTTAAGAAACTACAGTACTCTATAAATCATTATTAAAAAAAACGAAAAACAATCAGGCTATAAATAATTTACTAAATTTACTCGTATTTGTCTAAAGTTAAAAATACTTAATCATGGAAGACAACAATGATCCAGGCGAAGAAGTCAAAAGGGAATGGGAAAATGATCCTAAAAATTGGATCTGGGGAATGTTTTATTACAATCCGAAAGACAAACGACAATACTTCCTTAAGAAAATGAAAGAACTTGGGTGGCATGCTAATTATGCACATCCAAACAATATAATTATCATTTCATTATTATTTGCTATAATTCTAATCTTCATAAAATATGCTAAGCATAAACAATAGCATCATTATTATACTTTTCTAAGCTAATTTCCATGACAACATTTTACGATGTAAATCTATTACACCATATTTCCTGATATATTAAAATAATATTAATATCAGTTTTGATTTAGCTTTAAGACTTAAAAAACAGAA
Organism: Flavobacterium sp. NPDC079362; assembly: GCF_050267765.1. NCBI lineage: Bacteria > Pseudomonadati > Bacteroidota > Flavobacteriia > Flavobacteriales > Flavobacteriaceae > Flavobacterium > Flavobacterium sp. NPDC079362. Next base: position 61,058 of record NZ_JBNNFM010000025.1, read on the forward strand.
ACATTTTCCAAATCGAATGTTTACGGAAAGCCTTCATCAATAAGTGAAGCCTCCCTTATTTCCTTCTCCCATTTTGAGTAATTATAATTTTAAGGTCTTCGATTTGCACTTCGTATTTTTTTATGATTTTTCTGTAACCATTTATTACTTCATTTTCCGTCAAAGGTTCTTCATTCATCAAATCTCCGCTTAGCCAGGATTTCGATTCTTTCCTCACCAAATCTTCCTGAATTATTTCAAAAACTTCGCAGATTTTATTAAAATGACTGGCCCACGAATTGCTTTCTCCTCTTTCCATTCGTGAATAGGCAGATAACGATATACGTAAAAAATCTGCCACTTCTTCTTGTGACAGATTTTTAGACCGCCGCAGCTATTTAAGCTTATTTCCTATAATTTTATTCATAATTAACAGTTTTAGCGAATTAAATATAATAAATATTTTACAATATACTGAATATAGGTTTAAAATAACCGATTTTCGGTTGAGACTTTTTTAAAATTATAGATAGATTTGCGATATTAAATTAATGTATCAGGAAAAAAAATGTATTAGAAAAAGTGAAAATCACGAAAAGATTTAACATCAAAATAAAAAGATGAATTATCCAGCCCTTTTCCCGTCAATCATTGTTATAATAATTGCTTTGGGATACCGATATTTAAATAACAAAAAATAAGCTAAACAAAATCGAAATAATTCGTCGCACAAATGGAGCACAACAACAAACCCTCTGAAGAAGAAAAAGACAAATGGCGAAATGATCCAAACAATTGGGTTTGGAGGCTTTTTTTTATAACCCCAAAGACAAAAGATTATTCCTCCTAAAAGAATAAAATATATAGGATGTACCATTAATTTCGGTAATCCCAACTCTGTTTTCTTTGCTGTAATACTTGTATTTACTTTGTATCTTTTATCCCGATTTACAAATTAGATCCTACTATTAAAAGCAGCTGAATTCATAAAGCTATTTTGCCTTTACCTCGCTCTATTATTCTCACTTTGCTCAATCTCTGACTTTTTATAATTTGCTTTTTTTGAGTTGCCAAAATTGTAAGTCGCAATCAGTTTAAAATACTGTGTTGTTAAGGTTCGATGATAATAAATTTCAGTCTGTCCAACGTTATAATCGCCTGAAAGCCTAAAACCATGAAAGAGATCATTTGCGATAAAATTGAGCTTTAAGGCATCTTTAAAAAAGTTTCTTTCTATTCCTATTGCTACTGTCGATCTACTATCGTCATGACGTAATCCGTAACTTTTATCTCCTAAATACCACGCTAATACTTGTATTTTGAACCAATCAGGAATGGTAAATGTATTATTCGAATACAAATATATTTGTGGCTTTACGGCTCCCGATGTATATTCATAAAAATTATCCACAGCTTTACTCACATTCAGACTTATGGTATTGGTAGAACTCCACCATTTATTGGTAAAAGACCTTGAAACCGAGGTAAATAAAGTATGTTCTTTCTCTAAATTCAGAGATCTTAAAACATAACTATCGGGATTATCGCCTCGCAATGCAGCTCCGGAAATTGGATCAATTTTGTAGGTATATCCTAATTTAAAATCAAATTTCTCATACAGAGCACCAATTTCGAAAGCATGTGTCTTTTCAGGCAATAAATTAGGATTTCCTTCTATGGTCGTAAAAGGATCCTGATAAATTACAAATGGGTTTAATGCTTGATATCTTGGTCTGGTGATCCTTGAAACATACGAAAAATGCATTTTCAAATCTTCTGAAAAATCCATATTCAAAAGTAGATTTGGGAAAATATTCGTGTAGTTTTTATTAAATTTCTGAATCCCATTTGCATTTGTATACAAATCATAATTTGTTTTTTCGGCTCGTGCGCCAACTGAAAAATTGATTTTTTGGCTGAATGTGCTTCCATAATTCAAATACGCCGCACTAATTTTTTCGCTGTATTTAAAATCACTCGAAAGCAGATCATCAAATTCAAAATTCAAATCGTCTGTATCTGCAGTTAGAAAATCAGTCCCTGACTGTATTTTTGCCTGACTCCATTTCAATCCCATTTCGAGCTTTGTATTTTCACTTATCTTTTTCGAATAATCAGCTTGTACAGCGATAATATTTATAGTGCTTCCCACATTATTCTTCAAATATCTTCTCTCATTTATTGCATCGAGAAAACTATTTTCTTCAATAAAATCCTTTACAGTTCCGTTATAATTAGAATATTGAGATCCTATAAATAATGACGAACCTTTGCTGTCTGTGATTGTATTGTAATTTAGATTTACGAATTGGTTGAGCAAAACATCATTTTTGGCAATATCCGTGGCATAAAAACTTGTTCCTGAATTAGTATCTATTGCATTCCTGCTTTCTACAACGCCTCCCAGATCTTCAACATTACCGTTGTAAGCCATTGAAATATAACTTTTTTCAGAAAAGGTATATTGCAGTCCAAGCACAAAATTAGAGTAATTATTAAATTGTCTTTTCCATTCTGTTGTTAGTTCAGATCGCATATAGTCATCAGGATTTGGCCTTGTTCTTGTTGTATACAACAATTCCCTGCCTTTGCCCAATTGCAATCCGTAATTGGTTATAAAAGAAAACTTTCCTTTGGTATAATTAAAATCGAGAAGTGTATTGGTACTTGCTCCTGCAAATTTAGAAACCGTCACATGTTGGCTCGCCGTTCCTTTTGTACCATTTTCGATATTTCGTTTTGTAATTATATTGATTACCGCTTTTCCTTCGGCATCATATTTTGAGGATGGATTTGAGATGATTTCAATTTTTGAAATTTGCGAAACCGGTATTGCCGCAAAACGTTCATAATTAATCAATATTCCGTTAAGGTAAATAATCGCTTCGCCTTTTCCGAGAACACTTATTTGTCCTTCGGCTACAATAACATTAGGAACTCTGCCTAATAATTCGTTTACGGAGCTACTTGTCGAAAGCAACGTATTGGCCACATTAACATCGATTGTTCCGTTTGCTGAATATTTAACTAATGAAGTCTGCCTTTTAATAACAACTTCGTCTAACTCATTATTTTGATTTGTAATTTTCTCAGGAATTGTTGGCTTGGATTGTGCATTTATTTCTAAGGCACAAAAAAGGAAGCAATAAGTGTAAATGAAAACAGAAACTAGGAATCTCATAGATTTGGCAATTTAAAATTTGACTTTGTTGAGACAAAAGTCAGTTCTAAATCGCAATAGGAGGTAACCAGAATAGAAATCAGGAGTACGAATTTATAAACCTATACTCCCTCTAAGCCTGTAAAGCTTGATTTTGATAGTTGGATGGAGTGGTTCCGGTATGTTTTTTAAAAGCTGCAAAAAAAGTAGATTTAGAATTAAAACCGACATCATACCCAATAGATTCTAAAGTTAGTTTGTCGTTTGAAATCATAATTTCGCAAGCTTCTTTGATCCTGTATTCGTTTACAAAACTGGTAAAGTTCTTCCCCAGATTATTATTCAAAAATTGTGATAATTGATGACTTGAAATATTTATTTCTTTAGACAAGTCCTGTAATGTAAGATTGGGATTTTTATACAAAGTCTTTTCGTTCATTACACTTTCGAGTTTTTGTGTAAAAATCTCGGCTTCTGTTGAATCTATTTTTTTACCGGAATTCTTTGATCCGTTTAATAAAAACAAATCATCCGTTTTTTTACGATATAAAAGGACAGAAATAATTAAATAGAACATAATCGAAAAAACAATTGCTCCACTAATATAAGTAGCTGCCGGAGCACGCATTATGGCAAGAAAATAAAAAAAGAATAAAAGGAAATTGCCAAAAAAAAGCATCCCGAACCACATTTCTGCCGGAGTTGTTTTGTGTTTTCTATTTACGATTTTTGCTAATATTTCTCTGATCGTAAAGCCAGAGAAAATAATATGAGCAATCCATTGAAAATAAATAATCCATATAAAAATTTGGTTCCAAAGCAAAGGATAATATTCATACGGATAAATAATTCCGACCGAAACAATCAATATTGCCCAGAATAAAAGTATGAGTTTCCAGGATTTGGGCATTATATTAATTTCAGCAACGGCTGATTTCAGGAAAAAATATAAAAAGGGACCAATAAAAAAGCAAGCGGTTAACCCAAATTGCAAATACATTTTTGGCAACGTGGGATTAAAATACACAAACACCGATTTCCCAATTCTGATACTCAAGGCAAATAAGAGCGCACCCAGAAAATAATTGGTCAGGTATTTTTTTCTGGTAAAAAAGAAGAAATACACGCCCAAAATAATTCCGTTGAAAACTCCTAAGGCACTAAAAAAAAATAAGAGTTCCTTACTGGTATCCATAAATTACGTTTGTTATATTCTGACAAAGCTAAAAAAATTTATGAATTCAGCAGTTTTTTATTGTTCTTCAAATCCTTAATTACTTTTTTCAATTCTTTGATTCGTTCTTCATAATGTTCTATTACAGTATGAGATAATTCAGGAATCGCATTATCAGAAGATCCTGTTTTATGGCTACTTTCTACCTTCAATAACTCTTCAGGAGCTATTCCGAAAATTTTACAGATTTTTAAAATATGAATTGCCCAAGTATGACTTTCGCCATTTTCCATTCTTGCATATGCTGATTGTGACATATTAAGATAATCTGCCATTTCTTCCTGCGACATCTTTTTATCTTTTCGAAGTGTCTTGATTTTATTCGCTACAACAATATTCATAATAAACAGAGTTTTCCTTACAAAACAATAGAGGACAGTTTTATAAATATATACTCACAAAGGATTTATTATTTTTAAATAAAAAATACCTATAAATTACGTATTAAAAATACCCGATAATCACATAAAACAAACGCTCACAAAGTAGTAATTTAGACATGCTGAAAAACAAGTAAATAATGAACTATAACAATAATCCCAGTGAGGAAACTCAGAACGAATGGAATAATGATCCTAATAATTGGATTTGGGGAATTTTCTATTACAATCCAAAGGATAAAAGATTGTTTCCGCCAAAACGAATGAAACAAATGGGATGGACCATTAATTTTGCAAATCCAAACTCTGTATTTTTAGTCATCGTTATTATTGCCATTCTTCTTGTTATATCGGAACATATTAAATAATTCAGGCAAAAAAACAAATGATCATACCGGATCAATATTCATTGACAACATGAAATTCTTTATATTCAAATACAGCATGGCTATTATTAGCTGTCTTTATTTAGCATACTTCTTTTATAAACCGGATCATACCGGAAATCTGATAAAAACGGCAACCTCTCTTGTTCTGGCACTTTCGATATCTGTATGTATGTACAATCAGATAAAAAGCCGAAAATAGTTTTTAAACAAACTCTCAAGACTTGAACTTGAGAATTATCTGCAATAGATAAGTCTGTCAAAAATGAGTTCTCCACTGTCGGATTTCAAATACCTAAAGGTTTTAAGGAGGGACAGAATATAGTCTTGGAATTATTTTTCACAAAAATATATTACGCAATTTTCGAATGTAATTTTAAATTATCAAGTCCTGCAAAGTAAAACAGAATCTGTCGTTCACAGTGGCAACGTTTAGCTTCGTGCTTATTTTTAACAGTTTACGAAAAACGTATTAATAAATTGACTAATTTTAATTAAAATTTAAAAATTGTAACCTTATGAAAAAATTATTATTACTTTGCTTTATGGTTGTGTTATCCTCTAATTTCTATGCACAGGAAACAGCTGTAAAAGATGCAAAAAGCAAAACTACTGCTACCGCTAAAAAAACAAAAGCAACTGCAGATAAGGCAGCAACTGATGCTAAAAAAGAAGCCACAAAATCTAAAAAAGCAGCGAAGGATGCTACTGACGCTTCAGCATCTGCAAAAAAAGAAAGTGCCGCAGCAACTAAAAAAGCTGCCGACAAAGACGCAGCAAAAGCAAAAAGTGACGCTACTAAGGCGTCAAAAAAAGCTACTACAGCAGCAGAAAGTGCAAAAGCTGACGTAAAGAAATCAGCAACTAAAGCTGATGCTACAGCAAAAACGGCTAAAAAAGATGCTACAGCAACGGCTAAAACAGCAACTAAGACTGTAAAGGAAACTAACGAAAAAGCGCCAAAAGTAGCAGACAAGGTTACTGGCGAATACAACGGAAAAAAAGTATACACCGGACCAAAAGGTGGTAAATACTACATTAACAAAAACGGAAACAAAACGTATATTCAGGATTAATAATAATTTTACAGATATAGATAAGGAGCTAATAATAGCTCCTTTTTTTTTGAAAAATAATTAAGAAAACATTAGTTAACATATAAGTAACCTTGCTCAATTAGCATTATTTTTTTTTAACGGTTTTAAAGGATTATTGAGTCATGATGAGATTCCAGAGTTAATAATTTAGTAATATGTGCGAAATAACATAAAAAACATATTTCTCTATCTTCGTTTTTAAAAAGCGTTAAAACTATGAGCATTGACTATTCTGCGAACAAAACAATTTTAGTTGCTCCATTAAACTGGGGATTGGGCCACGCCACAAGATGTATCCCGATTATAAAAGCGCTTCAGGAAAACAATTATATTCCAATAATAGCCTCTGACGGTGTCGCACTGGCACTATTACGAAAAGAGTTTCCATACATTCAAACACTCGAATTACCCTCTTATCATATTGAGTATGCGAAGAATGGTAAAAATTTTAAATGGAAACTGATCAAAAATTTACCCAAAATGATCGTTGCAATTCTCGACGAGAAAAAAATAGTAAAGCGCTGGATCAAAAAGCACGGAATCGACGGAATTATTTCTGATAACCGACTTGGGGTTTTCAGCAAAAAAGTCCCTTCGGTTTTTATGACTCATCAGCTAAATGTCATGACGGGAAATACAACTTGGTTTACCAGTAAATGCCATCAGCATATTATAAAGAAATATACTGAATGCTGGGTTCCCGATACAAATGAGCAGACAAATTTAACGGGAGATCTTGGCCATCTTAAAACAACTGATCTTAATCTAAAATATATTGGTCCTTTAAGCAGAATGCGCAAAAAGGAAACACCTAAATTGTATGATCTGATGATTATTTTATCAGGTCCGGAACCCCAACGCACTTTCTTAGATGAAAAACTGCAAAAAGAGGTTTTGAACTACAAAGGCAAGGTTGTTTTTATACAGGGCATTGTCGAGAAAACACAAACCAAATGGCAAGCCGGAAATGTCACGTATTATAATTTCATGAACTCGAAACAATTAGAACAAACTTTTAATGAGAGTGATTTTGTTTTATGCCGTTCTGGTTACACTACTGTAATGGATTTAGCAAAACTAGGAAAAAAAGCTTTTTTCATCCCTACTCCCGGACAATACGAACAAGAATATTTAGCAATCAAACTTCAGGAAGAAAACCTGGTACCGTATGCAATGCAAGACGCCTTTACAATTGAAGATCTTTCAAAAGTAAAGTCGTTTAAAGGTTTAACTCAGTTTAACGATACCATTGACTGGGATTCGTTATTTACGGTTTTTGAGGACTAATTTTAGAAATTAAACTGTGCCTGCAATCGTAACAAATTACCTTGCTGACGGTTTATTGGAAGCACGCTGTCTTCAAAAGTCCTGTCTGCGATAACATATTCTGCCGTAAGTTCAAAAGCTTTAAAAGGCTGCCATTCTATACCAATTTCATAATCTCTGACAACATAACTTCTGGCATCTTTTTCATACTTTTTTCCTCCGTCATAATATTGAAATTTAGCAAAAGGATATAAGTGCTGCTTTTTTATATCTAATTTATAATTCAGTAATATATAACCTCCGTTCAAATCTGTTTCATCAACCGTATTGGTTACGGTATTGTAACGAGGTCCGGTACCTATATTATATTCTGTCTGGATCCCAAAAGGTCTTGGGTACAAAACAAATGTTGCCCCTACTCTTTGATCTTTTACATATTGTGGATCGTTAACTTTTACTCCTGGTGAAATTTCGCCGGTAAAAGCCCATTTTCCGGTATATGCCTGAATTCCCGGCTCGATAATCTGACTGCCAATAACAAAAGGATAAGTCAGTCTCGTGACAACATTCAGATCCCGGTTACCATCCAGTTTATTGGCTATTTGACCATTATAAACCCCAAAGGCAAAAACTCCAAAATCGCCTGAACCTTTATAACCATCTTTTACCAACATAGCAAAACGCTCTCTGATTTTGGCTGGCGCCCAGTAAAAGAAAAGCCCTAAATCGCGTTCGTTTAATATTGCGCTGTTCATGGCATCATTTCTATCTAATGCCAACCTAACGGAGCTTGACTGCATGTTTTCGAAACCATAAGGAATTTTACTTTGTCCTACACGAACACGGTATTCCTTTTTCTTATCAAAAGAAAGATCGAAATACAAGTCCCGAATCTGAACAAAATTCTGGATTCCGGTACTTGGCGAACTCGCAAAATCAGGTTGAAAATAGAAAAATACATTTGGATGTACCTGACCGGAAAATACTAGACGTGCACGACGGATAAAAAGTCCGTTGTTTGATTTTGCATCCGGTTCCGTAGAAGTCGTTCCCCAGGATTTGTCACATTGCTCGCAGGAAACTTTATCATTTGTAGAAAACAAACCATTGTATCTTATTTGTGCATAACCTCGCAACGAGATTCTGTCGTACCAATGTTCTTCACTACTAACTCCAGATTTGGTATCCGGAAGTTTTGCTTTATTGATAGAATCTAAAATACGCATTACTTCGTTTTTTACATCCTGTTTATTCAGATCCTGAGCAATTGCTGCGAAATTCATCAGCAATAAAACGGCCACTAATTTTCTTTTTATCATCCTTTCTGTAATTCCCTTAATTTTACGATGCAAAGATGCCGCATCAATGTTAAGAAATCATTAACAGGATGTTACTATAATAAAAATTTAATGTTATGAGGTTTTACTGTAAATTGATTAATTGTTAAAACGTCATATTTTACAGCACTTTAGCTAAATCTGATTACAATTATTTAACCTCGGTTTTTATTGTCTTATGTGCTTTTTCGAGTGTAAAAGAAAACTCAGAACCAATTCCGAATTCACTTTCTACATATACTTTCTCTTTATGCGCTTCGATAATGTGCTTAACAATCGCCAATCCTAAACCGGAACCACCCTCAGATCGGGTTCCACTTTTGTCAACTCTGTAAAAACGTTCAAAAAGTCTTGGGATATTTTGTTTTTCAACTCCTTCTCCGTTATCGCTAATTCGGATTAAGACTTTTTTCTTGGTTAGATTTACAACGCCAACTTCAGTTAAACCAACATCCTTACCATATTTAATAGAATTAACAATCAGGTTTTCCAAAACCTGCTGTATCCTGTCCTTATCTCCACGTATCACTACAGATTGTACATTTTTGCTTTCAAAAGCCAATTTTATTTTCTTTTTGTCAGCTTTCATTTCTAACAAATCAAAAACATTCTGAATCAATTCTACAATATTAAAATCGGTAATATTCAAATCTAAATCACCTGATTCTAATTTGGTAATCATGTCTAAATCTTCGACGATATAAATAAGTCGCTCAACTCCTTTTTCGGCACGTTTAAGGTATTTCTTACGGATTGTTTTATCATCCATAGCACCATCCAGCAAAGTCGAAACATAACCCTGAACGGTAAACAAAGGTGTTTTTAATTCGTGTGAAACATTGCCTAAAAACTCTCTTCGATATTGTTCACGAATTTCGAGCATTTCGATTTCCAGTTTTTTATCTGTAGCAAACTTTTTCACTTCGCGCGAAAGAGTTTCCATATCTGTAGTTATGGGCTGATTAATAAGTGTGGTAGATTCCAGCAACGAAACCTCATCGTAGATTTTCTTTACTCTTCGATAAATAAAACGCTCTACACGATATTGTAAAACCAGAAAGGAGAATATATAAATTGAAATAAGAAAGATTATTCCAAAGGCTACCTGATGTTTTAATTGATTTTTATAAAATAAGTTCATCAGGATCAACACAAATCCTGTCCCAAAGAGACTGATATATAATGCTGATTTTACTGCAAATTTGTATGTTTTTTTAAAATTAATTTTCATTGATTTATTTAACCATTAAGAGATTAAGAAAAATTAAGTTTCTCTTTTGAGTTAATGAATTTCTTTTAAATTAACATTTGAACTCAAAACAAAGTTAACTCAAAAACCATATAAGAAATTAAAGCTCATATGCTCTTTAACTCCTTATATGGTTTATTTTTTTATGTAAGTAAATCCTAACTAAACCCCTCATTATACTCGGAGCCTTAGCAACTTAGTATCTTAGAACCTCAGTGTCTTAAAAAAAATTAAACTTCAAATTTATAACCAACACCTTTGATGGTTTTAAAAAGCTCTTCTCCTATTTTTTCACGTAGTTTTCTAATATGAACATCGATTGTTCTTCCTCCTACTACCACTTCATTACCCCAAACTTTATCCAGGATTTCGTCTCTTTTGAAAACTTTTCCAGGTTTAGAGGCTAATAAGTAAAATAATTCGAATTCTTTTCTTGGTAAAGCAATTTCGACATTGCCTTTTATGATCTTGTATTCTTCACGATTAATCTCGATTCCGCCTACATTCAAGGTATCACTAACAACTTCTTGTTCTTTTAACCTTCTTAACAAAGCCTTTACTTTACTTACCAATAATTTTGGTTTTATTGGTTTGGTAATATAGTCATCTGCACCTGCATCAAAACCAGCAACTTGTGAGTAATCTTCGCTTCTGGCTGTCAGAAATGTTATGATAACATTATTTAATTCCGGAATTTTTCTGATGTGTTCACAGGCTTCCATTCCGTCCATTTCGGCCATCATAACATCCATAATAATTAAGTCCGGCAATTCTTTCTGAGCCTTTGCTATAGCTTCTTTTCCATTAGAAGCTGTAACAATCTGATAGCCTTCCTGAGCAAGGTTATAGCCTACGATTTCCAAGATATCTGGTTCATCGTCAACTAATAAAATCTTGGTTTGTGTTTTTTTCATAAATAGCAAAAATTGAGATTTTTACATCAAATTTTCTTCATTATACATTCGATGTTTTTTATTTCACAGCGTAAATATACTAACAAAATAACCGTTAAAAACTGCGGTTAACGGTAATTTAATGTGGTAACAATTTGATAATCTACAAGACACAAAAACATAACAAGTGCCTAACATGAACTTTACACGGCGTTTCTTTCTTTGCACAAAAATAAATTAAACACAACACAAAAATGAAATTCAATTTAAAATTTCTATTTATTACATTATTTATTTGTACGATTTCGGTCGCGCAAACCAAAGGTACGATTTCTGGTGTACTAACCGACAAGGAAACCAATAATCAACCTTTACCTTTCGCAAATGTTTTAGTAAAAGGGACTAACACAATCGCGAACACTGACATTGACGGAAAATATTCGTTGAGCGTAAATCCGGGAAATTATATTATTATTTTTAGTTTCGTTGGATATGAATCTGTAGAGAAACCAGTAATTGTAAAAGCAAACGAAACTATTACGGTTAGTCAGGTACTTTCTTCAGGAAGTTTTACTCTACAAGATGTTGTTGTAAAATCAGCAGCAGTAAACAAACAAAAAGAATCTGCATTACTTTTAGAACAAAAGAATGCGGTTGACATTAAACAAACTATTGGTGCGCAGGAATTGTCAAGAAAAGGGGTTGGCGATGTAGCTGCGGCTGTAGCAAAAACTTCAGGAGTTTCTAAACAAGAAGGAAGCAACAATGTTTTTGTAAGAGGACTTGGTGACCGTTATAATTCTACTTCGATGAACGGATTGCCAATACCATCTAATGATCCTGAGAGAAAAAACATTGCTCTGGATCTTTTTTCAACAGATATTGTGGAATATATTTCTATTGACAAATCTTACGGATCAAGAATGTATGGTGATTTTGCAGGAGGAAACGTAGATATAGTTTCAAAAGATTACCGCGGAAAAGGAATGTTTGAAATCTCACTGGGATCTAAAGTGAACACAAATGCTCTACAAAATTCTGATAAATTTTTATTACAGCAAGGCCCTAATAAATCAGGTTTTGTTTCATACGGAGTTCCTCAAAATGCTTTGACGGGATATAATTTTGAAAACAGCCTGAATCCTAAAAAAGAAAGCCCTTTTGGCGGAAACTTTAATCTGAAAGCAGGAAAAACTTTCAATATTGGTGAAGAAGGAAAACTTAGCGTTTTTGCAACTGCGAGCTTTAACAATGGTTACGAATATAGAGAAGGTTTAAGCCAAAGTGTAAATGCGCAGGGAGCATCATTAAAATCTTTTCACCAGGAAAAATACACTTACAACACAAACTCTACCGGGATGTTTAATGCCAATTATCGCTTAAACAAAAATCACAAAATTGGCTACAACTTTTTGTACATCAATTCATCTGAGCAAACGAGAGATACTTATTTTGGAACTGATAGAGATTTTGATAATGCTGATGCGAGTCTTCTTGTTCAAAGAGGAACGTTCTCACAGAATACTGTTTTCATCAATCAGCTTTTAGGAAACCACAAAATAACAGATAAAATAGATTTTGATTGGGGAGTTTCATACAATACTGTCAAAGGCGATATGCCAGACAGGACTCAAAATAAAATGTTCTATAACCCAACTACTGATATCTACACAATTGCTCAAAGAACAACTACTGACAATCAGAGATACTATCAAAACCTAAAAGAAGACGAAGCTGCTGCTAATCTTGCTTTTACTTATAAATTAGGAGATAAAGAAAGTGGCACTTCAAAAGGAAAAATCGTTGCGGGTTATAACGGTAAATTTAAAAAACGCGATTTCGAAGCTATACAATTCAACTTCAATGTAAGTCAGGCAGGTTTAGGAACGAGTGTAACCCCAAATAATTTAGATGCTTTCTTTAATCAGGCAAACTACAACAACGGTACATTTTCAATTGGTGCTTTTGCCGGAATGACGCCGCAAACTTATAGCGGTGATCAGGACATTCATGCAGGATTTGCTAATATCGAATATAAATTATCTGAAAAACTAAGTGGTGTTTTAGGTTTTAGATACGAAAAAATATCTCAAAGTGTTACCTGGAGAACACAACTTGATGCATCTGGTGGTAAAAATGAATTTGACAGAAACGAATTCTTACCAAGTTTAGCTTTAAAATATGCATTAAGCGAAAAGCAAAATCTTCGTTTGGCAGCAAGCAAAACCTATACATTACCACAATTTAAAGAGCGTGCTTTGTTTATTTATGAAGATGTAATGGAAACTAAAATTGGTAACCCTGATTTATATCCTTCACAAAATTACAATTTTGACTTAAAATGGGAAATGTTCCCAAAAAGCGATGAATTATTCTCTGTTACTGCTTTTGGAAAATACATTTTAGATCCAATTAACGAAGTTGTAATTGCTTCTGCATCAAATGATATTTCATGGGTAAACATTGGAGATTCAGGTTATGCTTACGGACTTGAATTGGAAGCAAGAAAAAACATTTTTGAAATTGAAGGAGAATATACTAACAAACTTTCTTTTGGGTTTAATGCTTCATTAATGAAAACACATCAGGAAATTGATTCTGAAAAAGTTCAAAAAGAAACCAACAGCAGAATGAACATCAACCTTACGGATACTAGTTCAGGTTTTACAGGCGCTTCTGATTTGATTTTAAATGCGGATCTATCTTATACTAAAAACTGGAACAATGATGCCGGAATTATGGCGACCATCGCATACAATCATTATTCTGATAAACTTTACGCAATTGGATCTGAACAAAAGGGAAATTTAGTAGACAAAGCAATGGGGACTTTAGATCTAGTTTTCAAAACTAAATTAAACAAGAGCCTTGGAATTGATTTTGGAGCAAGAAACTTATTGAACCCACAATTTAAGAGAGTTCAGGAAAACACTGGCGGAGACGTTTTAGTTTTTAACTATAAAAAAGGAGTAACATTTGGATTGGGAATGAATTACCAATTCTAATAAACAAACAAGAAACCCGCTTGTTAATTTCTTAACATTTCGTTAAAAAACATATAACAAATCCATTACGACAGCTTAACATTCATTCAGACTTAAGTTTTCATATTTGCACAAACACAAACTAATAAAAAAAGTAATGAAAAACACACTTTCAACAATCTTCGGCTTAGCAGCTTTATCACTTGTAACACTTACAACGTCTTGCTCAAGCGACAACAACAATGATGCACCTACTTTACCTGGCTCTAGTTTCGTAGTAAACAGAGACAATCTTCAAGGGGAGATTAATGACGGAGAAGTTATTTTAGAATCCGGAACTTATAAACTTACAGGAAAATTAATCGTTAAGAGTACTGCAAAACTTACTATCAAACCCGGAGTTATTATTGAAGCATCTAAATTAGATGTAAACAAAATTGAGTCTATAAGATACATTGCTATTTCTCAAGGTGGAAAAATCGACGTTCAGGGAACAGCTGCAAATCCTGTAGTTATGACAGCTACAGAACACAAACCTGGAGCTTGGGGTGGATTAGTAATTTGCGGAAAAGCGCCTATCAACAAAGGAGCAACTGCATCTGCTGAAGTTTCTGACTTACCATACGGTGGAACTGACGTTAATGACAACTCTGGATCAATCAAATACTTAAGAATTGAATATCCTGGATACGCTTACAACTCAGATAAAGAATTCAACGGAATCTCTTTCTTTGGTGTTGGTAAAGGAACAAGCGTTGATTACGTTCAAATTTTCGAAAGCTCTGATGATGGATTCGAGTGGTTTGGTGGAACCGTAAATGCTTCTCACTTAGTAGTTTCTAATAAAGATGCTGCAAACGTTGGGGATGATTTATTTGACTGGACTGAAGGATGGAACGGAACTGGTGAGTTTTTCTACGGAATCAGAACAAACGCTGGTAACAGAGGTGTAGAAGCAGATAATAACGCTAACAACCACCTGGCTAGTCCAATTTCTTTCCCAACAATCAAAAACCTTACTTTAGTTGGTTTTGGATCAACTGACACAAGTGCAGAATCTCAAGCATTTAAATTGAGAGTTGGAACAAAAGGTAAATTTGACAATGTTGTATTAAAAGGTTGGAAAACTGGTTTTGATGTTGAACACGATGAAACGATTTCATACGTAGGAGTTGACTTATTAGCAACTAACGTTAAATTCGAAGATGTTCCTGTAAAATCAAAAGGTACAACTACTGGAAAATTAGTTGCTGATGTTTCTAAAGTATTCACAGAATCGACTACTGCACTTGGAGCAGGAAACGGATCAGGAGTTCCTACTTGGGCTGCTGGATGGACAAAAGGTCTATAACATACTCAAAACATAAAATTGTTAAAAACATCCTAAATTTTTAGGATGTTTTTTTTTGGCGTAATTTTTGTAATTTTTTTTGTATATTTACATTAATCAAAAATATGCGATGGCAAAAAACTACTTTTATATTACATTCTTATTGGCTTTTTTCTTTACTATGAGTGTCTCAGCACAAGATAGTAAGCAATTACCAAAACCTCAAGATGCGACTGTCATTGAGGGTTTAAGCTTGTACCCTAATCCGGTCACTGGCGGAAAAGTATACATCTCCTCTAAAAATGACTTAGAAAAAGAAATTATAATTTTTGATGTACTGGGCAAAAAAGTACTTCAGACACATTTAAGTTCACGAGAATTAAACGTGTCTGATCTTGTTCCTGGTGTTTATATCATAAAAATAAGTGAAGAGAACGCTTCTGCAACCAGAAAGCTCATCATTCGATAAAATCATAAAAAAGCTCCTTTTCAGGAGCTTTTTTAGTTTTCAGCCTCAGGTTCAGTTTTCAGTTGCATTACATACCAAAAACTGCCACTGAAAACGATGACTAAAAACTAAAAACAATATCTTTGCACAAAAAAGTTTTGATTACAGCCAACGATATATTTACGATTTCGAGTCATAAACAATTTGAAAAAACAGCCTTAAAAGTGTTTCGTTTTCAACACGAGAATAATATCGTATATCGTAATTTCTGTGATTTTTTAAAAGTCAATCCACAACAGGTAAAATCGCTGGAACAAATTCCATTTTTACCTATTCAGTTTTTCAAAAGCCATAACGTAGTTTCTAATAATGATCCCGCTCAGGTTACTTTTACAAGCAGCGGAACTACAGGAATGATTACCAGCAGACATATTGTGACTGATGTTTCTCTTTATGAAGAAAGCTATAGAAAAGGATTTTCCCAATTTTATGGCAATATCGAAGATTACGTTGTTTTAGCGCTTTTACCATCCTATCTTGAGCGCGACGGCTCTTCGTTAATTTACATGGTCGAAGACTTAATAAAGTTATCCAATCAGCATGAAAGCGGGTTTTATTTACACAATCACGACGACTTAATTAAGAAATTAACCGCACTCGATGAGTCTGGTCAAAATGTCATTTTAATTGGTGTTACGTATGCTTTATTAGATTTGATCGAAAAACATCAGTTCAACCTTCAAAACACCATTATTATGGAAACCGGAGGAATGAAAGGCAAACGCAAAGAAATGATCCGCGAAGAATTACACGAGATACTGTGCAAAGGTTTTGGCGTTTCAGCCATTCACTCAGAATACGGAATGACGGAACTTCTTGGACAGGCCTATTCTTTGGGCGAAGGCGTTTTTGAATGCCCGTCATGGATGCATATACTTGTACGCGATCCTGAAGATGCACTTACTTATGTGAAAGATGAAAAAACAGGCGGAGTAAACGTTATTGATTTAGCCAATATCAACTCCTGCTCTTTTATTGCCACGCAGGATCTGGGCAAAAAATATCCCAACAACTCTTTCGAGGTATTGGGACGTTTTGATAATTCTGATATTCGTGGTTGTAATTTGATGGTTCTCTAATGTTGCATCGTTGATTTGTTTAATCGGTAAACCGAATTAACACTAAATCAAAAATTAATCTTCACTGTATACACCTATATTTTCAATGCCCTCCTTTTTATTTAATTCTCTTTCCTTTTCTGCTTTATTTTCCAGAAACTTATAAATGCCGTAACAACTTAATCCTCCAAAAAGTATATAAAATAGATTCCAAATTGGATCTACAAAATCTTCATTACCAAGAGAATCAAAACCATTGACAAGCGCTAATCCAATAGCAACAATAAATCCAGCAACAATAGTTCCCCCATAATAAGACACTAATCCAAAAAAGAAATAAGCCCACTTATTTTTACCATATTCAAGCGCCAAATTAGCGAATGCTTTCCAAATCCAATATAAAAATAAAAGTCCAATCATAAATTAGGTTTTAAGTAACAAGCCACTAATATAGGTTTTTATACGATTCTACGCACAAATAATTACTCTGTCACTAAAAAAAAGATAAAACAAAAAAAAATCCCAACAACTCTTTCGAGGTATTGGGACGTTTTTATAAAAAAGGTTAATCGTCAATTTGTTTATTCGTTAAATCGCTTTTGACCTTCAACAAACGACTAAACTACTCTAATCACAAAATAATTTTTCTTTCCACTTTGCAACAACACAAACTGATTATTGATTAAATCATTTGCTGTTAATACAAAATCTTCTTTAATTTTTTCTCTGTTTACAGAAATTGAGTTTGCTGTCAAAGCTCTTCTCGCCTCTCCGTTTGATTTAAAGAAACCTGTTTTTTCGTTTAAAACAGTAACAATATCCAATCCATTTTCTAAATCAGCTTTGGTGATTTCAGCTTGTGGAACTCCATCAAAAACTTCTAAAAAAGTAGTTTCATCTAATTTTTTCAAATCATCTGCAGTAGAGTTTCCAAACAAGATATTCGAAGCCTGTATTGCTTTCTCTAATTCTTCTTCAGAATGAACAAAAATGGTGATTTCCTCAGCCAGTTTCTTTTGTAAAACTCTTAAATGTGGCGCTGCTTTATGCTCTTCGATTAAAACATCAATCGTTTCCTTATCCAAAAAAGTAAAGATTTTAATGTATTTCTCAGCATCAACATCTGTTGCATTTACCCAAAACTGGTAAAATTTATATACCGAAGTTTTATCAGCATCCAACCAAACATTTCCACCTTCAGATTTCCCAAATTTAGAACCGTCTGCTTTTGTGATTAATGGCGTTGTCAATGCAAAAGCTTTCGCACCTTCTCCACCCATTCTGCGAACTAATTCTGTTCCGGTAGTAATATTACCCCATTGATCAGAACCACCCATTTGCAAAACGCAATTGTTGTTTTTATATAAATGATAAAAATCGTAACCCTGAATCAATTGATAAGTAAACTCTGTAAAAGACATTCCTTCGCCTTCTCCGGCCAATCTCTTTTTTACTGAATCCTTCGCCATCATATAATTTACCGTGATACGTTTTCCAACTTCACGTGCAAAATCAATAAACGAGAATTCTTTCATCCAGTCATAGTTATTCACCATAACGGGAGCATTTGCTTCTTTTGAATTAAAGTCTAAGAAACGGGATAAAACACTTTTTATTCCTGCAACGTTTTTAGCCAAAGTCTCTTCGTTCAACAAATTTCTTTCGTCAGATTTCCCAGACGGATCACCAATCATTCCGGTCGCACCTCCAACCAAAGCGATTGCTTTATGCCCCGTTCTGTTTAAGTGAACCAATAAAATAATCTGAACCATACTACCAATATGTAGTGAATCTGCCGTTGGATCAAAACCTATATATGCCGTTGTTACTTCTTTAAGCAATTGTTCTTCCGTTCCTGGCATGCTATCATGATATAACCCTCGCCACTTTAATTCTTCAACTAGATTCTTCATTTTTAAAATAATTTGTGCAAATGTAATCAATGTCAATATCAAAATCAAAAAGCAATGCTACAAAGACACTAAGACTCAAAGGAAATAAATAAGAAAACTGATCGCACTGCCTTTCTATTAAAACAAATAACAATTATGACCTTTTTGTCTTTGCAGCAAAAAAACGAACAAAAAACTTTGTGTCTTTGTGCCTTTGTGGCAAAATCGGTATATTTACAAAATGGTATTAGTAACTGGAGGAACAGGTTTAGTTGGTGCGCATTTATTACTTCATTTAATTGAAAATGGAGAAAGTGTTCGGGCTACATACCGAAACCAAAAAAACATTCAAAAGACAAAAGCCGTTTTTGACTTATATAAAAAAGGGGATTTGTTCGAAAAAATCAATTGGCTTGAAGCCGATATTTTAGATGTTCCTTCTTTAGAAATTGCTTTTATCGATATTGATTACGTCTACCATTGTGCTGCTTTTATCTCTTTCGATCCCAAAGATGAAGAACTACTTCGAAAAACTAATATTGAGGGAACTGCCAATATGGTTAATTTTTCTATTGCTAAAGGAATAAAGAAATTCTGTTTTATAAGTTCTATTGCAGCTTTAGGCGATATTGCTCCTCACGAAACTTATATTACCGAAGAAACAGACTGGAATCCGGAGAAACCCCATAGTGATTATGCTATTTCTAAATATGGTGCAGAAATGGAAGTCTGGCGCGGACTTCAGGAAGGACTTGATGTGATGATCATAAATCCAGGCGTGATTTTAGGACCAATATCCACAACAAAAATTTTCGATGAGGGAAGCAGCGAATTGTACCGAAAAGTGGCTAATGGACTTTCTTTTTACACGCTGGGAAACACCGGTTTTATAGCAATTGATGACGTAGTAAGAATTTCGCACGAACTAATGAAAAGCGACATCAAAAACGAACGCTTTACTTTAATTGCCGACAATATTGTTTTTCGCGATATCCTCAATACAATTGCTGATACTCTAAAAGTAAAAAAACCAAGTACTCATGCTAAACCATTGCTTATGAATTTTCTTTGGATGGCAGATTTGGGATTTTCAACTTTATTTCTTCAAAAAAGACGTCTCACTAAAGCAACTGCAAAAGCTTCTTATTCTAAAAATTTGTATTCGAATGAAAAAATAAAAACCGCTCTGAGAACGGTTTTTTTAGATGTACATCAATATATAAAGGATACTTCGAAATTATAAAATTATCTCTTATTTCTTGATTGTATTAATTGTTTTATAGAATCTATATTGACTTGTTGTTTCATAGGTTTCTTAACAAGATCTTTAATCGTATCCTTGGCTTTGTTTTTCTTTTCTTTCGCTGCCTTTTTATCTTCAATTTTCACTATTGAATCTGTAGCTCTTTGATCAACAGCAAGTCTTTTGCCAATTTCATCAAACATTTCCTTGTAAGTCTCATAATCTGTCGCGTAGTACATATTACTCTGAGCAAACTGCAAACTGTCTACTTTATATTTTTGCAAAATAAACTTAACCGGATTAGTATCAATAGAATCTAATGACAATGGATTTTGATATCTCATAGCATCCAGAAGAGACAGATCATACATAATATCAATCATCTTTTCTTTCTCAATAAGTTTTGCAGGTTGTTTGACCAACTCTTTTTTACAACTTACAGAAAGAAACACAACCAATATTATTACTATACAATTCTTCATCTCAGCTTTTTATCTATCAAACAATAATCTTTTTCCAGCGCGGATATCTTTTACTTTAAAGTTATTATACACCATCTGACCATTTACAAAAGTGTGTGTAATCCTTGATTTAAAAGTATAATTCTCAAAAGGCGACCAACCGCATTTTGCCAGGATATTTTCCGGTTTTACGCTCCATGGCAAACTTGGGTTTACAATTACCAAATCAGCAAAATAACCTTCTTTAACAAATCCTCTTTTTTCTATTTTGAAAATTTTAGCCGGATTGTGGCACATTTTCTCCACGATTTTCTCCACGCTAATTTTTCCCTGATGATGCGCTTCAAACATTGCCACTACAGCATGTTGCACAAGCGGACCTCCTGACGGCGCATTAAGATAAGATTGCATTTTTTCTTCTTTTGTATGAGGCGCATGGTCTGTAGCAATTACATCAATACGTCCGTCATTCAAAGCTTTCCAAAGTTCTGCTCTGTCTTCAGCCGTTTTAACAGCAGGGTTCCATTTAATAAAGTTTCCTTTTGTTTTATAATCTTCATCAGTGAACCAAAGGTGATGTACGCAAACCTCAGCAGTAATCTTTTTATCTTCTAACGGAATTTTATTCGTAAACAATTCCATTTCTTTCGCAGTCGAAAGATGAAAGATATGCAAACGCGCTCCTGTTTTTTTCGCCAGAGCAACAGCTTTTGATGACGAAATATAACAAGCCTCTGCACTACGAATCAAATGGTGCGCCGTAACCGGAACATCATCACCATATTGCTCTTTGAATGCAGCAAGATTATTTTGAATTGTAGTTTCATCTTCACAATGTACAGCAATTAACATTGGTGTACTTGAGAATATTTTTTCTAAAGTCGCTTCATTATCGACCAACATATTTCCTGTCGAAGATCCTAGAAAAATCTTGATTCCTGCAACATTTTTAGGGTTTGTTTTTAAAACTTCTTCAAGATTATCATTGGTTGCCCCCATCATAAACGAATAATTCGCAAATGATTTTACGGCTGCAATTTGATATTTATCTTCTAAGATTTCCTGAGTAACAGCGTTGGGAACTGTATTGGGCTGTTCGATAAAAGAAGTAATTCCCCCAGCAACTGCCGCTCTTGATTCTGATTCGATATCGCCTTTATGTGTTAATCCAGGCTCTCTAAAATGTACCTGGTCATCGATTGCACCCGGCATTAAGTAACTTCCTTCAGCATCGATCACTTTACAATCTGATGTTTTTAAGCTAATGCTGTCTGCAACCTCAACGATCAAATCGTTTTCGATCAAAACATCACCTTCAAAAATAGATCCTTCGTTTACAATTTTAGCATTCTTTATTAAAATCCTGTTCATCGCCATAGTGGTATTATAAGGTATTGACTAATTTTTTTAATCTTAATGAAATTACACCCAGAATAGCTTCTTTGATAATGGCATTGCTCATTTTTGAAACTCCCTTGGTTCTGTCCGTAAAAATAATTGGCACCTCGGTAATTTCAAATTTAGCACAGTAAGTCCTGTATTTCATTTCGATCTGAAAGGCATAGCCCACAAATTTAATTTTATTAAGATTGATTTTTTCCAGAACTTCTCTTTTGTAACAAACAAATCCGGCTGTAGCATCATGAATTTTCATTCCGGTAATAAACTTCACGTAAACAGATGCAAAATAAGACATTAAAACACGGCTCAAGGGCCAGTTTACAACGTTTACACCGGTTACATAACGAGAACCAATAGCTAAGTCTGCTCCGCCAAAATGACAAGCATCAAACAATTTTTCAAGATCATTGGGGTTGTGAGAAAAATCAGCGTCCATTTCAAAAATGAAATCATATTGGCGTTCAAGAGCCCATTTAAAACCGTGAACATAAGCGGTTCCTAAACCTGCTTTTTTAGCTCTTTTCTCTAAAAATAACCTGTCCGGAAATTCTTCCTGCAACGCAATAACCTTATCAGCCGTATGATCCGGCGAATTATCATCGATAATTAAAAGATGAAAAGGCTTATGTTGTGAAAGAACAGCTCTAACTATACTTTCAATATTTTCGATTTCGTTGTAAGTGGGAATTATGACAATACAATCATTCATTTTTCTGCGTAAATTTCATCGCAAAAGTAAACTTTTTATAGCATTTGATTCATAATAAATATATAATAAAAGTATTGAGACAAAAAATTACTAATTTTGTGGCGTTATGATTGAACAACTTCACCCTCGAATTATCGAAAACAAAGACTGGGCAACACTTTTATTTGTGTTGACCTTTGCTGTAGTTGCTATGACTAAATCTGCATATGAAACCAGATTTAGTGAATTTAGCAGGCTTATTTTTTCAGACAAATACGCAAAAATATATCGTGATAACAACCATTTAAAAAGCAGCTTTACGGTAGGCTTGTTTTTCGTGCAAGTTGTTTCGTATGCTTTTTTCATTCAGTTAACGATGCACATCTTTTCACAGGATGATAAAACCGGAACTTACAGCATCTTAAAAACAGATTGGATTTTATTCATTCAGATCGCAACTTTTTTGCTTTATTTTATTCTGGCAAAGTTTTTAATCGAGAAAATTGTTGCAACTTCATTCAACATCGATGAGTTTGCTGATCTTTTTAACTTACAAAAAGTTACCTATAGAACTTATATTGGCGTTTTAATCCTTCCTATTAATGCTATTTTGTTTTATTATGACAATATTCCTAAAATTATACCGCTTGCAATCATAGGTATTTCGCTATGTATCAGCCTATACTCATATTTTATTTCAATAAAAACATATCAAAACGTAATAATCAGCAAGTTATTTTATTTTATTTTATATCTTTGCGCTCTTGAAATAGCACCTTATTATTTTCTCTATTATTGGATTACAAAAGGGAGTGCTTAGAAAATGTTTATAATATGAAAGTGAAAACAATTTTGGTGTCACAGCCTGAACCTAAAGTGGAAAATTCTCCTTACTTTGAGCTCCAACAAAAACACAAAATAAAAATTGATTTCAGACCATTTATTCATGTGGAAGGGGTTAATGCTAAAGAGATTCGATTGCAAAAAATCGATCTTAATCACTATACTGCGATAATTTTGACAAGCCGTAATGCGGTGGATCATTTTTTTAGAGTAGCAGATGAAATGCGTTATAAAGTTCCTGAAGGATTGAAATATTTCTGCCAATCTGAAGCTGTTGCATTTTACCTGCAAAAGTATGTTGTGTATAGAAAACGTAAGATTTACGTTGGTGCAAAAGATTTTGCAGATTTATCACCTCTTATCAAAAAGTACAAAGACGAAAAATTTCTGCTTCCGGCATCTGATCAATTGAATGCGGATGCTCCTATAACATTAAACAATCTCAAAGTAGACTGGACACAAGCTGTTTTTTACAAAACTGTAATGAGCGACTTATCTGATCTTGCTGATGTTTATTATGATGTTTTAGCATTTTTTAGTCCAACCGGAATAAAATCTTTGTTTAAAAACTTTCCTGATTTTAAACAAAACGAAACACGAATTGCTGTTTTTGGAAGCACAACTCAAAAAGAAGCTTTAGACTACGGACTAAGAATCGATATTCTTGCTCCAACTCCTGAAACTCCTTCTATGACAATGGCTCTGGAAAAATATATAAGCGAAGCAAACAAAGGGAAATAATCCCTTCAAAATATTCAATTTTTAAAATTCCAAATTCCAACTTTAATGCTGGGATTTGGAATTTTTCTTTTTTAATCAAATTCCATGTTTATTTTTATTTAAAAATTTAAACATTGTACATATTGACATGGCCAACGTTTTTTAACCGTGGAGTGTAATTTATCATTTTTCATTCATTATCCCAATCCGTCTCCCAAGGTTAAAACCTTGGGCTATGTTTTAAATACGTTGAAAATTTTACAAATAAGAAAATTGGAATTTATTTCTTTGAACTTAAAGTGAATAAAATTGGAATTTGGAATTTGAATATTGGAATTTTCTATTTCACAGCATTTTCATTACATTTGATTTCTATTCTAAAGCAAATCATCTAAATAAGTTTCAAACTACAACTATGAAAATCAACTCCCTTATAATTGAAATTGACGGCATCGACAAGGAAATCCTGCGCTACTTAATGGATGATGCCCGAAAACCAATTTTGCAAATCGCCAATAAAATAGGTATTTCCGGAGCTGCAATTCATCAGCGTTTGAAAAAACTGGAACAATCAGGTGTTATTTCAGGCTCTAAATTTACTGTAAACCCAAAAGTTTTAGGATATAATACAATGGCATTTGTTGGTGTTTATCTTGACAAAGCTTCAAGAAACTCGGAAGCTGTAAAGGATTTAAAAAAGATTCCCGAAGTTTTGGAATGCCATTACACAACAGGAAACTGGTCTGTTTTAATCAAAATCATTTGTCGCGACAATGAACACCTAATGCAACTTTTAAATACTAAAATCCAAGCCATAGAAGGGGTTTCAAGAACAGAAACGTTTATTTCCCTGGATCAGCAGATTGACAGACAGATTCAGTTGTAATTAGAAAATGAGATAATGTGTCAATTAGATAATATTTTAAAACCTTTATGGCAAAAATTAGACCCGAGATTAAAACCATATTATTTTTTATCTTTTACTTTACAATCGCATTAATAGGAGA
Organism: Flavobacterium sp. NPDC079362; assembly: GCF_050267765.1. NCBI lineage: Bacteria > Pseudomonadati > Bacteroidota > Flavobacteriia > Flavobacteriales > Flavobacteriaceae > Flavobacterium > Flavobacterium sp. NPDC079362. Next base: position 86,174 of record NZ_JBNNFM010000025.1, read on the forward strand.
GAAAAGAAGTCTCTGTGGAGTCTGCGCGCCAGGCCCAGGGTTTTTATTATTTCTACTTTCAATTCCGGTGAGTATAATTTATTCTCTAATTCTTTATTTCAGATATCATAAATCAGAAAACAAACAATACCTAAACTCTATTTATATTATATCAGGAATTTGGGTTTTGCTTTTTATCTTTTTAAGCTTCAGCAATAAATAAAATCGGATAGGAGCCTAGGGATTAATTCCCTAGGCGACCTTCCACACCACCCGGCATACGGATCCGTACCAAGGCGGTTCTTAATTTACAATACATTTTAAGATAGATACCTAACCTAAAGTACTTCCGTGAGGTTATTTTCAGTTATCCCAATAAAGGTCTGCACTCCTTGGTAGCTGTCGGATTCCGTCCTATCCTTCCCAAGGTAGTTATCAAATTACTTGATATTTTCTGCATTCGTGCCTTCATAGGTAACATTCATTTA
>NZ_JBNNFM010000026.1:0-15370 GCF_050267765.1 Flavobacterium sp. NPDC079362
GAAATCATTCAACAAGTAGTAATACATTGTGGTGGGGATCCTAGTAAATTAGAAACATTCAATACATGAAAGAAAGTTCCTTACACTCTTGGTTTTGAACTTTGACAAAGATGATCATACTCTCAATTTTTGTCATTTCCGAAGAAGCGATTCCACTAGTATTTCCGTTTGGATATGAACCAATATTTTTCGGTTTTCCTGTAAAAAAACAAAAAGAGGAACTCTCAGGGTATTGAGAGTTCCTCTTTTATAACTTCAAATTTAATTAAAAAAAAGTGCTTTTGAAGCAATCTTAATCGTTTAATTTATTCCTCCTCCTAAAGCTTTGTACAGTAAAACCTGCGAGTCGGCATTCTTTAATTGTATCTCAACAAAATCAAGTTCAGCCTGAAGTTTGTTTTTCTGGGCACTAATTATTTCGAGATAATTGGCGTAACCGCTCAAATACAAATCATTTGAAACATTTACTGCTATTTCAAGATGTTCGATCTCTTTTGATTTATGCGCTAATACATTCTGAAATGCTTCTGTTCGATGCAACAAAGCACTTAGTTCATTATAAGCAATTGTGATCGTATTTTGATACTGAAGAAATGTAATCTGCTGTTTTTTGTTAGCGATAAAAAACTCTTGTTTGATTTGTCCTTTGTTAAAAATTGGTGCAGAAAGACCTCCAAGCATTTGCCAGGCGAGCGATTTGGGTTCAAAAAAGGTAGAAAAAGAAAAAGAGTTAAGTCCGCCGTAAGCTCCAAGATTCAGACTTGGGAAAAAAGCAGCACGCGCCGCTTTGGCATCTGCATTTGTGGCCGATAATTCAAAATAAGCTTCAGACACATCAGGCCTGTTATGGATGATGGAATCTACACTAATTTTTTGATTTAATACTTCGAGATGTCCTGATAAAAAATCAGTACTTCTTTCGATAGTACCGCCATATTCTCCCAGAAGGTTCAATAAAGCTTTTTCAGTCTGGTCTATGCTCAGGTACAATTGATCAGCTTCGGCAAGGATATTATTATTTTGCGCATTAAATTGCTGTACGGCTAATTCTGTTGCTTTACCAACTGATCTTTGGGCCGAAATAATATCAAGGGCGTGTTGCTGGGTGACTAGGTTTTTTTTATAAATAATCGCCTGCTTATCGAGCGCAACAAGTTTATAGTAAAGCTCTGCAATGTCTGTTAAGAGTTTGGTTTGCAATAACCTCATTCCTTCTTTTGATGCAAAATACCTCTGACGTGCTGCTTTTTTGCGGTTGCTTAATTTTCCCCATATATCCGCTTCCCAGGATACTTTTCCTGCCAGAAATAAGTTTGGGGTTACATCTGTGGCAATCCTTTGTTTATCGGTTATATTTTGCGAAAGATTGGTATCAAAATTTCCTACGCCATCCATTGTATATTTACCATAACGTGTTCCTGACAAATCTGCCTGAATGTCAAATGAAGGTAATAAAGCAAGTTTAGCCACTTTTAGATGTGAATTGGCAATTGCTATTCTTTCCTGCATGATGAGATAGTCAGGATTTTGAGCAACGGCTTTATCGAGTAATTTTTTTAATTTGGGATCTTTAAAATAGGTATCTGTTTTTAAAGGAATAAAGGCTTCAAGACTGTCTGCTGTTTTTTTATTTTTGGCATCAAAGTTTGCAGGCAGTGCTTTTGCCTTTTGCTGTTCTGCCACTTTAGGGGCAGAACAGGCTAATAAAAGCATGAAGGATGTTAGTATTAAAAAATAATTTAAGTTCTCTTTAGTACGTACCAAAGGTCTTATCATTGTGAGGGATCTATTGATTGAATTTTTCATTGTTTATGTTTATTTTTTCATAGCTTTTTCCATTTTAGCAAACAGGATATAAAGTCCCGGGATAATAATAAGCCCAAAAACAGTTCCTATGAACATTCCTCCGGCTGCGGCGGTACCAATAGAACGGTTACCAATTGCACCTGCTCCTGAAGCGATACACAAAGGAATAAGCCCGGAGATAAAAGCAAATGAAGTCATTAAAATAGGTCTGAAACGAAGTCTCGCGCCTTCTATTGCAGCCTCAGTAATGCCTTGACCTTCTTTGTTCTGAGCCATTGCAAACTCAACAATAAGAATTGCATTTTTGGCCAGCAGTCCTATAAGCATTACCAGTGCGACCTGAGCATAAATATTATTGTCTAATCCCACGATGACAAGGGCGAGATAAGAACCAAAAACACCCACAGGAAGAGATAAAAGTACAGGAAACGGAAGTAATAAACTTTCGTATTGGGCGGCAAGCAATAAGTAGACAAAAAGCAGACACAATGCAAAAATGTATATGGTCTGGTTTCCTGACAGAATTTCTTCGCGTGTCATACCGGACCATTCGAGTTCGAACTTATTTGGGAGTTTTTCTGCGGCAAGTTTCTCAACAGCTGCAATGGCATCTCCTGAGCTATAACCTGCAGCCGGTTCACCATTAATCATGGCAGACATGTACATATTATAACGAGTAAGCACTTCAGGACCATAAACGCGTTCGAGTTTTACGAAGGTCGAGAACGGAACCATTTCTCCGGAATCATTTTTAAGATACATGTCCAGGATACTTTCGGGATTTTTTCGAAACTGAGGACTCGCTTGCACCATTACTTTATACATTTGAGAAAAACGGATAAAGTTTGTCGCATAAAAGGAACCTAACATAGTTTGTAAAGTTGACATGGCATTGTCTACAGAAATTCCTTTTTTGGCGGCCTGATCATAATCAATATGTATGAGATATTGAGGAAAAGTGGCATCAAAACTTGTAAATGAGTTTTGTATTTCCGGAGACGCATTTAATTCTTTTATAAAGTTTCTCGTTACCTCATCTGTGTTACTGATTGGACCACCTGATTTATCAAGCAAACGCAATTCAAAACCACTGGTATTACCAAATCCGGGAACTGTAGGAGGGGCAAAAACCTCGATCTGCGCATCAGAAATTCCTTTTGTTTTCTGGGTTAGTTTGGTAATGAATTCATTTACAGATATATTTCTGTCACTCCAGTCTTTCAGGTTGATCATTCCCATACCATAAGAAGCTCCTGCAATTTCTGTTACAATGCTGTAACCGGCAAGTGTTGTGACATTATCTACACCTTCGATTTCTTTTGCAATACGTGTTACCTCATCAAGTACTTTTTCTGTACGTTCTACTGTTGCGCCTTGCGGAGTAGTAACATTCACATAGACCATTCCCTGATCTTCTGACGGGATAAATCCTGAAGGCAAAAATACAGATGTTCCCCAGGTAAGCGCGCAGAATAAAACCAAAAGACCTATGGTTATAGAACTGCGATCTGCAAATTTTGAAAGTACTCTGATGTATTGTGAAGTGATTTTGTCGAACCATTTATTAAATCGGGCAAAGAAACGATCCAATAGAGACGTTTTCGGTTTATTAGGATCATGCGGCCTAAGCATTATGGCACATAAAGCAGGGGTAAGAGTAAGGGCATTAATACCAGAAATTACAATACTAATCGCCATTGTCAGCGAAAATTGCCTATAGAAAACCCCAACTGGACCGCTCAGGAAAGCTACAGGTATAAATACGGCAGCCATAACAATGGTAATTGCAATAACAGCACCCGTGATTTCTTTCATGGCGCTTATGGTGGCCGGCAACGGATCCATATGTTCTTCGGTAATTTTAACGTGAACGGCTTCAACTACCACGATGGCATTGTCGACGACGATTCCTATCGATAGTACCAAGGCAAAAAGTGTCAAAAGGTTGATAGAAAATCCCATCATTGACATAAAAGTAAAAGAACCAATTAATGCCACAGGTACGGCCAATACAGGAATAAGCGTAGAACGCCAGTCTTGCAGGAATATAAAAACCACAAAGGCTACAAGAATAAAAGCTTCTATAAGTGTTTTTAAAACTTCGTCGATAGAAGCATCAAGAAAACGGGATACATCATAAGCAATATTATAATTCATTCCCGGAGGAAAAGAAGTTCCTTTTAGTTCTGCCATTTTCGCTTTTACGCTTGCAATTACTTCAGAGGCATTAGAGCCCGGGCGCTGTTTTAGCATGATCGAAGCAGAAGGTTTTCCGTCAGTTTTTGAAACCATTCCGTAACTCATAGATCCTAATTCGATCTTTGAGATATCTTTTAATTTTAAAACCGTACCATCTGAATTTGCTCTAAGTGGTATTTCTTCATACTGTTTTGGCTCATAGAATTTTCCGCCATATTTGATTACATATTGCAGCTGACTGTCCAATTGTCCTGATCCTTCACCCACTTTACCGGGAGCAGCAGAGATGTTTTGCTTTTGCAGTGAACTTATAACTTCATTTGCAGAGATATTATACGAAAGCATTTTTTGAGGATCAAGCCATACCCTCATCGAGTACTCTTTTTGTCCCATTATTTCGGCACGTCCTACACCATCAATACGCTTTAGTTCCTGAAGAATGTTGATATCTGTGAAATTAAAAATAAACTGTTCGTCCTGAATGTCATCCGTACTGGTAATATTCAGGTACATCAACATACTGTTTACTTCTTTTTCTGTAGTTACTCCGGCCCGAATCACTTCTTCGGGAAGTTCATCGAGTATGGTCGTTACCCTGTTTTGTACGTTTACCGCAGCCAGATCAGGATCAGTTCCTACTTCAAAAAACACCTGTATAAGGGTGAGACCATCATTTGATGTTACAGTAGACATATACGTCATTCCCGGCACACCGTTTATGGCGCGCTCTAGAGGTAATGCAACGGCATTGACGGATACTTCGGCATTGGCTCCGGTATATTTTGCTGTTACGGTTACTGACGGGGGAACAATATCCGGAAATTGTGTTATAGGCAATTGGAACAAGGCTAATATTCCGAGGAGAACTATCATAACCGAAATGATTAATGATAATATTTTTCTCCTGATAAATAACTCTATCATTTTATATCTTTTTAATTGTAATTAATTACAAGCTTACGCTTTGCATTTGTTTCATGTTTATTTTGTCGCCGTCTCTTAGTGATTGTGTTCCTTCCTGAACAATAAGGTCATCTTTTTTCAAACCTTTGTTTAGAATGTAGACATCATCAAGAGTGCTTGCAATGGTTATATTGGTCATCTTTACGATGCCTTCTTTGTTGACAACGAAGACAAATTGCTTGTCCTGAATAGAAAAAACAGCTTTGTGAGGTATTAAAACAACATTAGTTCTTGGTTCTGAAATAATTAAATTTCCGGATGTTCCGTGTTTTATAAATCCTTGTGGATTACTGAATTTAGCTTTGTATTGAATAGAACCGGTTTGTCTGTCAATATCTCCATCGGCAGTTTTCAGTTCTCCTTTATGATCGTATACTTTTCCGTTTGGCAATACCAGTTTGATATCTCCATTGGTATTAAGGCTTTTGTCTGCCATCATTTCGAAATAAGTATTTTCAGGGATAGAGAAATAGGCATATACATCGTCTAGCTGCGAAAGTGTTGTAAGGAGCGAACCGTTTTCGACAAGACTTCCTTCCTTAAACGGAATACGGTCTATTGTTCCTTCGAAAGGAGCACGTATTGTAGTAAAACTTATTTGCTGATTGATCGATTTTTTTTCTGCGGCAGCATGAGCCACTTTAGCTGATGCGGCATCGTGTTTTGCTTTGGATAATTCTAATTCCTGACTCGCAATTACTTTTTTATTGTACAGCGTTTGTGCCTGTTCAAGTTCTACAGTTGCAATTCGAAGATCGGCCATTGTGTTTTTATACACTGCCTGAGCTTTTAGAAGCTGTATTTGGAGTTCTGCGTCGCTGATTTTAAAAAGAAGTTGCCCTTTTTTTACTTTTTGACCTTCGCTGATAAAAACTTTATCCAGCAATCCCGGTATGCGCACATGGATTTCGACATTGTTTTTTGCATGAACATCAGCAACAAACTTGTTTGAAACTATAGTGTCTGTTAAGGTAATTTTATATACTGGCAGTGTTTTTATATTGTCGGAATCTTTTTTTGTTTTATCCCCGCAAGAGATTAGAACTAAGAATGATAAACTGTACAAGAGACTTTGATTTTTACTAATGATCATAATTGATTTTTAAAATTTTATATAAATATATCGCCTCCCTTATAATGATTTACAGGGAGTCGTAGTGAACTGAATTTTGAAAATGGAAAGCGCGCCGGATGCTGCCTTTACAGGCAGTACGGTTCTTGAAAACTATTTTTAGAGCTTACATATTCTTTAAAAATAAAGGACATAAAATGCCATTACAGAAAGGATTCTATAGCTAAAAACAGGAAATAATAAAATTCTAGAAAAGTTGATACAGATGGAGGTGGGTGTGTTGCTGACACTGGTATATTGAGGTAATACCGTAGATCAGACCATTTTTTAAGATCTTAAAGTGAACTAACTTGTTGTTGTAAAAGTTTTTTAAGATGCAGCTTACTGAGCTTCCATTACGATTTTTAAGGTTTTTCTTTACTACAAAATGAATGTCCAGATCGCTGGATAATGAGATTGTAGAAGATTCTACCTGAGGAATATCAGAAGCCATAAAAAGATCCTGTGACTGATTGTAATGCAGTTCAGAAGGATATTGATAATATTCTATGCAGCCAACAAATGTAAGCACGAATACTAAAATAAGAGATATGAACTTAAGATGTTTCATAGTTGAACGGGCATTCTTTGCTTTTGGATATCTAAATAGATGTGCTTATAGGTAATATGGCGCCAAATATAGTAATTTGGGAATTGAATGTTTATTAAATTTTCTTTAAAAAATCACAATTAGAAAGATGATAATATTAAATTAACTTATTTATAGCATCTTAACGTTTTCTTTAATTTTGATAGTTTTCTCTTTTTGTAGTCCAATTTTTTAGTTCATAGGATAATTTTTTATTTTTTATTGGTTCTCTATATTTTAGGCTTCAAATTTTATGCAGTACAATTTTGTTTGGCAGGCAAGTATATGTAGGAATTTTAATTTTCTAATATGTTAAAGAATATCTTAAATATAATATTGTGTGCCTGTATTTTATAATACAGAGAATAAAACAGTTATAATGACGTTCTTAAACAAAACGATATTATGGGTTTATTTGATTTTATGATGGCGGAGATAGCGATGGATTTGGGTACTGCTAACACTTTAATAATATATGACGGAAAGATAGTAGTAGACAGCCCTTCGATCGTCGCAAGAGATATTAGAAACGGAAAAATTATTGCGGTAGGCAAAGAGGCAAGTTTAATGCAGGGAAAAACGCATGAAAATATAAAAACAATCCGACCGCTTAAAGATGGGGTTATTGCAGATTTTGATGCTTCGGAGAAAATGATCAGCTGGTTTATAAAAAACATACCTGAATTAAAGAAGAACTTTTTTACTCCCGCATTGCGAATGGTAGTCTGTATTCCAAGTGGTATTACTGAGGTAGAAATGAGAGCCGTAAAGGAATCTTGCGAACGGGTAAACGGGAAAGAAGTCTTTTTAATTCATGAACCTATGGCGGCTGCGATTGGGATTGGTCTGGATGTAATGCTGCCTAAAGGAAATCTTATTGTTGATATTGGCGGGGGAACTACAGAAATTGCAGTGATTGCGCTTGGCGGAATAATTTGCGATAAGTCGATAAAAATTGCAGGTGATGTTTTTACTAATGATATTTTGTATTACATGAGAACGCAGCACAATTTGTATATTGGAGATGCTTCTGCAGAGATGATAAAGATTCAGGTTGGTTCTGCAATGGAAGAACTGGAACACGCCCCTGATGACATGACGGTTCGCGGAAGGGATTTGCTTACCGGAAAACCTAAAGAGATTAAGGTTACTTACAGAGAAATTGCAAGAGCGCTGGATAAGTCAATACAAAGAATTGAAGATGCTATTATGGTAACGCTTTCTTTGACGCCACCGGAATTATCAGCGGATATTTATAATACGGGATTGTATCTCGCAGGCGGAGGAGCAATGTTACGAGGCCTTGACAAAAGATTATCACAAAAAACAGATTTACCGGTTTATATTGCCGAAGATCCTTTAAGGGCTGTAGTTGTTGGTACTGGAATTGTCCTGAAAAATATAGCGAAGTATAAAAGTGTACTGATAAAATAAATGCAAGTGTATGAGTTTTAAAAAAAACACTGCCTGCATATAAATTGAACACGAATTTCAAGAATTTTCACAAACTGGGTTAATCCACAGTAAATTAGTGATAATTAGTGAAATTCGTGTTTAATTTATACTCATTGGCAAAAGCAATCAATTATCCTTAAACCTGTATCCGAGTGTAACAGAGAAGCTTTCATTATAAATTTTCCATTGTTGTTGGGTATCGGCATTTTCTAGTATGGGGACAAAGCCGCGAATAAATCTTCCTCCAATAGTGACTCCGTTTGATAATTCATAATTAATACCAGTTACAAATCCGGCATCCATTTTCTGGCTGTAATTTTCTGAAGCTGTGCCATTGCCATAAATAGATTTATCGGTATAGGTATTTCCATCGGCATCTTTATACTGTACCGACGCATTTAATAACAATCCTAGATAAGGTCCTGCATAAATTTGTAACCCTCTGTAATAAAAAGTGGGGCTAACGGGAAAGATATCAATATACTGACGTTTAAATTTGCTTGAAAACTCAGGATTTATCCCATCATCAATTTTGATTGTCATCAATTGCCGACTATAGAATAGTTCATGTTTTAAACCAAAATATTTGGATGTTTTATTATCGATTGTAATTCCTATAATCTGTCCTGTTATACTTTTTTGAGAACCATTACTGGATAAATTATCTATATTTTTCCCCGTCAAAGAAGTTCGGTTAATACCGCCACTTATTCCAAAAGTTAACCCTTCTTGTTGCGCGCTGATTTTTAGTATAAAAAAGAGCATAAAGCAGATTGTATATGTGTTTTTCATTATTTCTATATTTTTCTAAAAATTAATATCCCAAATTCCAGCTGTTTTTTCGAGTTCAACCAGTGCAGCAGCATAATTGTAGAGAGTTTCATAATAATTAAGTTGTGTTTCATTATAAGTTCGTTGGGCATTTAAAACTTCGAGTAAACTGGTTTCTCCACGTTTGTAACTGTATATTTTTCCATCAAGGAGGCGTTGCGCATCGGCCAGTAAGCCGGTATTAAATTGTCGGACTTGTTTTTGTGTAGTGAGATAATTTAACCATGCCTTTCGAACTTCTGTCTGAATCTGCAATTCAGTTTGTTGGTACAAAATCTCGGCTTGTTGTACCGTATATTCGGCTGCTTTTAATTCTCCTTTATTCCGATTAGAAAATTTAAGAGGAATAGAAATACCGGCAGAAACTGCATTCGTAGATGGAGTAGGAGCTACAACATTAGTAACTACAGAAGTACTTTCAACACCCATATTTACGCCGAGGTCCAGCATTCTGTTTGCTTTAGTTAGTTTTAAAACATCCTGCGATACGTTTTTGTTTTTAAGTGCTGCCAATAGATCAGTTCGATTGTTTTTGGCAGAAATAATAAGCTCGTTCAAATTAAATAAGCGATCAAAATTTGTTAAATCCCCAATGGGAGAATACAGCGTGTCTGCTTTTTGATTCCCCGTCAAAGTAGCAAGTTCGAGTAAAGCAGTTTTCCAATCCGCTTCACTTTGGTACACATCATTAAGCATAGTATGGGCTTCGAGTTTACTTTGGCGCGCATCTATTTCGGCTATACTTCCCAACTTAAATCGAATACTATCTGCTACAGCAATGTTTTTAAGAATAGTATAGGAGTTTAATTGCACCTTGAATATTTCTTTTTGTTTTAAGCTGGTTAAGTATTCTAAAGTAGCATCGGCACGCAGGTTACGAAAATAATCTTCCAGTAAAGCTTTGGTCAGTTCGTTGGTACTTTTTGCAACGTTTATTCGGGCTTTGCGTTTTCCGCCCAGTTCTAATGTCCAAGTTATTTCAGTGGAAAAGCCATAACCCATTTGCATTCTTCGCTGCCCGTTATCACTAGCGCCTATGGCCAGTTCAGGATCAGGGAATACTTTTGAGGCCTCGATATTCGCTTCGGCAATATTGACATTAAATTTTTCGGCAGCATATCCTAAATTGTTTTTATTTACTAAGGATAAGAACTCGGGATAATTCATTTTTACTCGTATAAATGTGGTGTCAATCTGAGCATTTGACACAGTCGAAATAGTGAGTAATACCGAAAGTATCACCCATTTGGTTTTTATATTTTTAATCATAATATATTATTTTTCTGATTGTCGATTTTATTTTCTAATACTTCGTTTTCCTGACCAAATTTCTTCTCGATGAGGTAATAAAGAGCGGGTAAAACAAATAGTGTCAGGATTGTAGAGAATAATAATCCGTATACAATTACGGTTGCCAAAGGTCTTTGTACATCACTGCCGATGCCTGTTGCTAATGATGCAGGTAATAATCCTAATACGGCAACAGTTGCTGTCATCAATACGGGACGAAAGCGTTGTTTTGCTCCATTTGTTACGGCGATGAGTAAAGCCATTCCGTTTTTTCGAAGCTGATTGATGTGTGAAATCATAATAACCCCATTTTGGATTGCAACGCCAAACAAAGCAATAAAACCAACTGCCGATGATACATTAAGGGTCATACCTCGAATATTAAGTGCTAACATTCCGCCAAATAATGCCAAAGGAACAATACTCATTAGCAATCCTGCCTGACGAAATTTCCCAAAAGCCCCATACAATAACACAAACATTAAGGCAAGTGCCAGCGGTACAATAACTGCCAGATGACTGTAAGCTCGTTCCTGATTTTCAAATTGTCCGCCCCATTTTATTTTATAGTGTTCGTGATCATATTTTACATTCTTTTCGATTTTATCTTGTGCTTCGCTGAGGAAAGAACTTAAATCGGCACCTCTTAAGTTCACCCGAACCGTAAGATGACGTTTGTTCATTTCTCTGGCAATAGTACTTTCTCCTGTATTGAGTTTGATATCGCATACCTGAGATAACGGAATTTTAATACCCTCGGAATTCGTCAACATCAGGTTTCCAATTTTTTCAGGAGTGTTCCGGCTTTCTTCATTGTAGCGTGTGATGATATCGTAGACTTTATTGCCTACAAAAATCTGAGAAACCGCTTTTCCGCCCATTGCTACTTCTATTAATTCTGATACATCGTCTACATTCAATCCGTATTGTGCGATTTTCTGGCGATCGGCAATAACTTGTATTTGCGGTAAAGGAGGTTCCTGATCGATAGCAAGGTCAACGGCCCCTTTTACACTTTCCAGCGTTTTGATGACATCTTCGGCAATTCGACGGGTTTCTTTATAATCTTCCCCGTATATTTTTACCACCAATTCGCTGTGTGCTCCGGAGATTTTATCCATTACACCATCAATCATAGGTTGCGAGAAACCAACATTGTATCCTGGCATAGCCGCATATTCAGCAGCAAGCTCTTTGATTAAATCTGCTTTGGTTTTACCTGATTTCCATTCCCTATAAGGTTTTAATCCAATACTGCATTCGAAATGAGAAGGTGTCCAGGCATCAGTTCCATCATCATTGCGTCCTGATTGTACCATCATATAAGTCACTTCTTCATGTTTTAAAGTCCTATGACGAAGTGTATCACTCATTTCTTTTGATTTCTCTAAAGTTATCCCCGGCGGCAACGAAACCTGTAACCAGACGGAACCTTCATCGAGTGGCGGTAAAAAATCTTTTCCTACCATTACGGTAAGAATAAAGGCAAGAGTCAGTACTGCAATCAAAGGAGCAAAAACTTTTTTTGGAGCCTGCATTATTTTTAAAATTCCGTTGTGATAAGAAACGGTAAGTTTATCCAGCCATTTATTATGATACATTTTTTGTGGCTTACGATAGATAAAATAAGCCAGTCCCGGAATTAGTAGTAATGCAGCCAATAAAGCACCAAAAAGGGCGTAGCCAACGGTAAATGCCATGGGTGTAAATAACTTTTTCTCTACCCGCTCAAAAGCAAACAATGGCAGGTAAGCTGTTATGATAATCAAGGTGGCAAAAAAGATAGGCCGCGCAACGCTTTTTACACTAAAGGCTACGCTTTTTTCGGTGAGTTCTTCCTTTTCATTGTCTTCCCGTTTTTTCAGGATGGTTTCCATCATTACAATAGCTCCATCTACAATAATTCCAAAGTCAATAGCTCCAAGTGAAAGCAAGTTGGCGGGAATATTGGTAAGTTTCATAAGGATAAAAGCAATTAAAAGCGAAATAGGGATTGTAATTGCAACTAATAATGCACCTCTCCAGCTGCCTAGAAAAATAATTAATACGATGATTACCAAAGCCATTCCTTCTAATAAAGTATGAGAAACGGTGGTAAGTGTAGTATCTACTAAATCAGTTCTGTCTAAAAAGGCATGAATCTGAACCCCTTCAGGAAGATAATTTTTGTTTAAATCATCAACAGCTTCGTTTACACCTTTCAGCACTACTGATGGATTTTGGTTTTTTAGCAAAAGCACAATCCCTTCGATATTATCCGAATAATCTGCACCGCGTTTGTCTGTATATCCCAAGGCGCCTTTACGCTCCAGATTGCCGTATTTTAATTTCCCCAGATCATTTAAATAAACAGGAACACCATTTACTGATTTTACTACAATACGACCGATATCGTCCAGATTTTTTACTAAACCAATTCCGCGTACTACATACGACTGATCACCACGATCGATGACACTTCCGCCAACATTGGCATTGTTTTTTTCGATAGTTTCCGTTATTTCACTTAGCGATAAACCGTATTGTTCTATTTTTCGAGGATCCAATTCAATTTGATATTGAGTTGTGATCCCTCCAAAATTAGTAACATCGGCAATGCCTGAAACCTGTTTTATTCTTGGAATAATAGTATATTCTTGTAACTCGCTTAATTCACGTAAGTCATGGCTTTTACTTTCAATGATGTAACGATATATTTCTCCTGTAGGAGAGGTAAGCGGGTCTAAACCAGGCTTTGCTCCATAAGGTAATTCGACATCGTTCAAACGTTCCTGAATTCTGGTTCGGGCGAAGTAATCCTCGATTCCATCATCAAAAACGATAGTTACCATAGATAGGCCAAAAGTGCTTTTGCTTCGCATCACATGCATGCCCGGTAAACCATTTATAGCGCGTTCTATTGGAATCGTGATTTGTTGTTCTATCTCTTCCGCAGCTAAACCCGGGACCTGTGTGACTACTTGCGAGGTTACATCGCCAATATCCGGGTAAGCTTCTACAGAGAGCTTTGTCCAGGAATAGTAGCCAAATAGGGATAGAAGTAAAAACAAAGCCAGAATGAGCCAGCGTTTTGCTATTGTTGTTTCAAATATATTTTTTTTCATACGAGTGTTTGTTAAGTTGCTAAGGTTCTAAGTTGTTGATTTGCTGAGTTGCTAAGTTTTTGAGACTGTGACTGAGCACTGAACACTGAGCACTGCGACTGAATACTTTTTAGTCTATTTCGCTTCCAGCAGATAAAAAGCACCTTCGCTTATGATGGTTTCATTTGGTTGTAATCCGGATAAGATTGCTATTTTTCCTTTGTCAGAAATTCCTGTTTCGACATAACGTCTCATATATTTTCCTTTTGCAATCTGAACAAAAACAAAGCTTTTGTCATTAAACTGTAATACAGCTTTAGCAGGAACAAAGAGCGTATTCACGGGTGTGTCGATAAATTTTACGGTTACATACATTCCCGGTTTCAGGGTGTGATCATTATTAATACATTCGATTAAAACCTGTACGCTTCGGGTAGCTTCGTCCACAATTTCTTCTACATGGTATACCTTTCCTGTAATTTTTTTATTAGGGTAAGAAGCGACCTGAATTTCTGCACCATCTAATTCGTGAATAAAACGGATGTCTTTTTCTTTAACCTGACCCACAACCCAAACTTTTTTTAAATTGGCGACTTTAGCTTTCGGGGCATCATCATCTTTTATGTATTGTCCCATTACGACTTCATTTGTTATAATTTCTCCGGCAATAGGAGAGGTGATTACAAGTGATTGACCAAAAACAAGTTTATCGATATTGACTCCAAATATTTTTAAGCTTGCTATCGCATTTTGATATTCTTTTTCACTCACCTCAAAATTTGTTTCTGCTTCTTCAAGATCTTTTTGAGAACCAACACCATTGGTCTTTAAATCCTGTTGGCGTTTTAATGAAAGTTTAGCAATTTGATAAGCAGATTTTGACTGAAAAAAGTTTTTTTGAGCATCAATAAAATCGGGGGAAACCATCTCAAAAAGAGGCGTTCCGGGTTGTGTTTTCATTCCCAGTTTTAAATAAATTTTTGTAACCCTGCCGGAAAATGGAGGCGCGATTTCGGCATAAGAATTTGGAATTGCTTTTACTGTTCCGGCTGTTATTAATTCTAATTGAAAGGGTTCGTTTTTAACAGTTTCTAGTTTTATTTTAGGAGCAATTATCGAGGTTACAGGAATAGTAATGGTATCTTTTTGTAAAGAAAAATTTTCAGTTCCTTTTGTTTCCGTTTTGTTGCCACAAGCTGTAAAAGCGGTTGCAGTAATTAAGATTAATAAAATTTTTTGGTATCCAAATTTTAGATTTTGGATTTTTGTTCTCTGTATTCTACAGCTGGTTTTTCTTTTATTTGTCATAATAGTATTGATTTAAATAATATGTTCTGCGATTGTTGTTATTAGGCAATAACAAGACTATATCTTATAAAATGCTGAGGTACAAGTCTCATTAAGGATTGAATTTTGTGGTTTTTTCTGCTAATATTTAATCAGCATTTCGTTTGTGGAGGAATTTAAAAAAAGGATTTCGACATGATTTTTTTTGGTTTTAATTCGCTGCTGCGAAAAAGTCAATGACATGTCTGCAGAAGTGAAATTTATATTTTTTGTTTACCGGGAAGAGGAGGGATATCCATTTTTTTAATTTTTTGTTTCGTAAAATATTTTCCGTTTATGATGGTGCAAAAATAGAACAAGCCCCGAAGAGGAGCCATTAGAGATGTTTTAGAAAAAAATTAGAATTTTATTAGAGACCGATATAATCCATTCAGAAATTTCCGATACGTTTAAAGTAAATTGGAATAATAGTAATGTTTATGTTTTTAAGTTATTGATTCCAAAGTCCCGGCGGGACAATATGTTTATAGCATTTTTTTGCCCATTTAAAGTGTTAGGGAATATATATATGATAATGTGCGGAATTTGTGGTAAAAAAAATGGCAACAATTCTTTTGATCAATGGAGAAAAAAATATCTAACAGGTTTTAGAAACCTGTTAGCATAGCGTAATAAATATTACAGAATAAATTCGTGAAAATTCGAGGAATTTGTGGCTAAAAAAATGAAAACAATTCTTTTGACCAATGGAGAAAA
>NZ_JBNNFM010000026.1:15467-80889 GCF_050267765.1 Flavobacterium sp. NPDC079362
AAAAAATACCTAACAGGTTTTAGAAACCAGTTAGGATATTGTAATAATATAACAGAATAAATTAGTGAAAATTCGAGGAATTCGTGGCTAAAAAAAATGAAAACAATTCTTTTGATCAATGGAGAAAAAAATACCTAACAGGTTTTAGAAACCAGTTAGGATATTGTAATAATATAACAGAATAAATTAGTGAAAATTCGAGGAATTCGTGGCTAAAAAAACAAAAAAAAAGAGTTTTATACGATGGTATTATTGATACCATGATAAAGTTCAACCGTAAATATGGTTCCTAATTTTTTATCTGATGCAACAGAAATGTTTCCATGATGCAGAAAGATGATTTTTTGGGTCAGTGATAATCCAATGCCATTTCCGTCAGCATAGATTCTATTTAATCCTCTGTAGAATGGCCTGAAAATATGTTTTAAATCCTCTTCCAGTATACCAATACCATTATCGATAAATTGCAAAATAATTTTCTCTTTTTTTAATGATACTATAACTTTACTCTGTTTGTTTTCTGAGAATTTACAGCCATTTTCAAACAAGTTGACAAAAGCGACTTTTAGCAGATATTCATTCCCATTAATTGTAATTTGATCATCGTCTTCAAAATCCTCTTCAAAATGTATTGTGATGGTATAATTTGCATTTGACTTTTGAACTTGTTGTCTGGCATCTAACAAAATTTCGTCGACACGAACTTGTTTGAATGCAATCTCCGAAGGATCATAATTAGCTTTGGCAAAATCAAGTAAACCATTCGACAATTTTGCGAGTTTTTTAGCATCTTGCAAAGTGTTAAGAATAGCAACTTTATATTCTTCATTATTGCGTTCCTTGTTAGTCGATAGTTCCAGTTCTGTAATAATTGCAGAAAGCGGCGTGCGCAATTCGTGAGAAATATTAGAAACAAATTGTTTTTGCGAATCAAAAGAGTTTTCTAATCGATTCAGCATTTTATTAAAAGTAGTTGCCAGTTCAGAAATCTCGTCTTTGCTTTCGTTGGTATACAATCGTAAATCAAGATTTGTAGCCGAAATAGTTTTTGCTTTATCCGTCATTCTCACAATAGGTTCAAATGTTTTTTTAGAAAAAAACCAACCTGCAATATAGAGAAATAAAATAGAGATAATAAAAACAATAATACAGGTTTTGAGCAAGTTATGTAGTTTTATGTATCCAAAACCATCGTAAGCTGCTGCTGTTACCACATATTCTTTGCCCTGAAATTTATATTTCATGCCTATAACCTGCCAATCATCCTGATAAAATTTGATTTCATTTTTCTGCTCGATTTCATCAATCATTGATTTTGTTTCCTTTACAACGTCAATATCAACAGCATCGTGGTATAATAACTGAAAAGAACTGGTATAAATTGCGACTTCAACTTCATTTAAGGTAGCGCGATTGTTTCTGTATATGTTTTGTAAAGTTTTGCTGTCTACTTTGGCATTAAAAAACAGATTCGCTTTAGTAATGGCTTCTTTTTTGAGTAAGGTGTAGAACTCTTTTTCTCTGTTTTTGTTAGCAGAAATCAGGATAATAGCAGCAAATATTAGTAAAATAGTAGCTGTTGTAAGTGTAAACAATATGGTTAATCGTGTTCTTATTTTCATTCCGCTTTCAAAATAAATCCCATTCCAGATCGGGTATGAATAAGTTTTTTGTCAAAATCTTTGTCGACTTTTTTTCTCAGGTAATTAATATATACGTCGATAAAATTTGTACCGGTATCAAAATGAGTGTCCCATACTTTTTCTGCAATTTCAGTTCGTGATAAAACACGATCAGAGTTTTGAAGCATATACTCTAAAAGTTTAAATTCTTTAGGAGTAAGATTTATTTCAGTATCGTTTCTCTTTACATTTTTGGTTTGCATATTCATTTCAAGATCGTCATATTTTAAAATGAATCCGGTATTGTTTACAGCACCATTCGTTCGTTTCAATAAAGCCCTGATGCGAACCAAAAGTTCACGCATTTCAAAAGGTTTGGTAAGATAATCATCTGCACCGGCATCAAAACCTTCTACTTTATCATCTGTAGTGCCTAGCGCAGTCAACATTATAATGGGTAAGTCCGGTTTTACCTGGCGTATTTCCCTGCACAAATCAAGACCATCAAGCTTTGGTAAAATAATATCAGTAATAACCAGATCATACGGATTATTAAGAATCAATTTTTTTCCGGAGACTCCGTCATAGGCCATCGTTGGAATAAAACCGTGCTCATTTAGTCCCCGTTGTATTAATTCAGCTACCCTTTGGTCGTCTTCTATTATTAAAATTTTCATCGATACAAAGTTATAATATTGAAAGTAGATTAGGGGAAAATTAATAAATAATAATATTTACCATCATAAAACATTATAAAATCAAATTTAATGGAATGCGTTGATTTTTATAATTTGACAACATTAAGACCTGTTTTTAAGATTTTTCAACTCAAATGAAGATTATAAAACATTATTCTCTTTTTTCAGACTTAGAAAGGATGTTCGGTATTATTTTCGGTAGCTTAAAACTACGGTTGAGCATTAAAAAATGATCTTACAGTACTTTTTATAAGAGACCGAAATTATTAATTAATCAATTTTACGAGAATAATTGCTTAATTGATACTTTATGACTTTAACTCCTACCATTATAGCAGCAACTAATTTTTCTGCTATTGCAAATAATGCGGTGAATTATGCTGCCGGACTTGCAAAAAGCGCAAATGCTAAACTTATACTTTTCAATTCCTTTTCGTTAAGTGTTCACAGTGCCAATTCGCAAATTACAGCCCACGGTCTGCAAAAGCAGCTGGATCAGGCTACAGAGAAGCTCAATGCTTTAGGAAAAGATCTTTCTGCACTTTTTAATATCGAAGTAAGCTGTGTTTGCAGTTATTCTTTTTTAGAAGATGAGCTTGCTGTTTTAATTGATACTACCAAAGCTGAACTTATTGTTATGGGTATGGCAGAACGCTCTTTTGAACAGGAGTTGCTGGGTAATTCAACTACGTCTGTGATAAAGAATTTGCATACACCGGTATTGGCTGTTCCTTTGAATGCCCGTTTTCAAAATATCAAAAAAATACTATATGCCTGCGACACTTTAAGCTTTTCTTCTATTAAAAGATTTAGCTGGTTAAGAGACATGGTTGGGAATATTGGAGCGGAGGTAGAATTTTTTAGTGTAAATGAAAAAATAGACGATCTAAAGCAGGAACAAGAGCGTTTATTATTGAATTCTACACTCGAAGAAGAGTTTCAAGAGGTCAAATACCTGTATAAGACGGTAAAATCGAATTCAGTCATTAATGAGATAAAGAAAGAAATTAACAATTATGATGCGGATATCTTAGTAATGGTGCCACAAAAATATGGTTTTTGGGATTCTTTGGTGCATAAAAGTAAAACTAGAATTATGGCTGCAGGTTTAAGCGTTCCATTGTTGTCTTTTCCAAATTTCTGACGTTATTTTGCAGTATCTTTTTTATTATATAAAAAACAGCAAAAAAAGAAAATCAAAATAACAAAAACAAAAACAATGAAGGCAACAATTACAGCTATAGGTGGCTTCGTACCAAGTTCTATACTTAGTAATGAGATGATTTCAAGAATGGTTGATACAACCGGAGAATGGATTGAAAAAAGAACCGGAATAAAGGAACGAAGAATAGCTACTGATGAAAATCTGTCTACTTCGGATCTTGCAAGTGCAGCAATTGAAAACTTATTAGATACATATGAAGTTGATCGTTTAGAAATAGATGGCTTAGTATTAGCTACTGCAACGCCTGATCATCTTCTTACCCCAACAGCCAGTAAAGTATGTGAAAAGAACGGATTTGCAAATGCATTTGGTTTCGACTTAAACGGTGCCTGCAGCGGATTTTTATATGCGTTGGAAATGGCGACTACAATGATCGAAAGCGGACGCTACAAAAAGGTTATCGTTGTGGGAGCAGATACAATGAGTTCTATCGTAGATTATGAAGATAGAAATACTTGTATTCTTTTTGGTGACGGAGCAGGAGCAGTTCTTTTAGAAAAAACAGAATCTGAATACGGGGTAATGAAAAGCATCCTGAGAACTGACGGTAGTGGTACATCATCACTATTAGTGCCTGCAGGCGGTTCTAAAGTACCATCCAGTATGCAAAGTATTTTGCATAGAGAGCATTTTATCAAACAAGAAGGTTCATTTGTATTTAAAAAAGCAGTTGAATCTATGACAAGCGTTTCACAAGATGCTTTGTTAAGTAATGGTTTAAGTGTAGAAGATGTTGACTGGGTTGTGCCACATCAGGCTAATCTTAGAATTATCAAGTCTGTAAGCGAGCATTTGAATATTAGTATTGAAAAGGTAAAAGTAAATATCGAAAAATACGGGAATACAACATCAGCAACTATTCCGTTATGTTTATGGGATTTTGCAGCTGATTTTAAGGAAGGTCAAAACGTATTGATTACTACTTTTGGAGCTGGATTTTCATGGGGAGCAACTTGTGTAAAATGGGGAGTTATGCGTGAACTTAAAGCTGTAAAAGAATCTAAAAATGACAACTTACTAGAGCACGATTTGATGTATCAATAGAAAAGCATTTTTGCCTTGATCATCTTAATTTACCAACTGTCATTATAGTAGCCTATGAATTCAAATACGCCAAATAAAACTGCTGGTAAGAATTTTTTCTATAAGTATTATAGAATTATAGTGATACCGGTTGTCTTTTTGCTCTATCTCTCCTCGTATTATTTTTTGAATCCTTATCAGGATTTTGAACAGAATACTTTGTTAGTTTTAGATTGGACAGTCGATATTTTTATAATTTTAATGTATTGCGCGGTACTTACGGAATTAAGTCTTTTTGTTGGCCGTAGTTTGAATCATTGGATAAGTTGGGATCAAAAGCCTATTTTCAGGGCCTTTGCACAATTTGTATGTCTTATTGTAGGGAATATTCTTTTAAATTATTTCTTTTCATGGTTGTGGCATTTTTTCTATTCCTGGACACCACTAAAAGAGAGTGAACTTGTACAAATATGGCAGTCAAATTTAATGGCTGCTATATTGTCTCTTTTTATAAGCTTTATCCACACCAGTATATTTTTACTTAATCGTTGGCGCGTTACTTCTGAAGAAGCCGCTGAATTAAAAATTCAGGCCTCTCAATTACAGCAAGCTGTAATGCGCTCAGAATTAGATTCTTTGAAGTTGCAGCTTGATCCGCATTTTGTATTTAATAATTTCAGCACCCTGACAGAATTAATTCATGAAGACCAGCAATCAGCAGCTTCATTTCTCGAGAATATTACACGGGTTTACCGTTATATGATTTCAAATCTTGATAAGGATACCATTACCGTAAGGGAAGAAATAGAATTTTTGAATGCATATTTTTATCTTCTAAAAAAGCGTCTTGGCGAAAAGGTAGAATTGAAACTACAAGTAGATATGGGATGTTTAGATTTTCATTTGCCGCCTTTAACATTGCAATTGCTGGTAGAAAATGCTGTAAAACACAATAGTGCAACATTGTCAAATCCACTTATTATTGCGATTTATTCAGATGTTGGAGATCTTGTTGTTCGTAATAATTTGCAATCAACATCCGGAAAAAGCTTTGTTTCTACTGGAGTTGGTAATAAAAATATAGAGTTTAGATATAAAATTTTATTCGACAGAATGCCTGTTTTTTCTGAGTCCAATGGTTTTTATTGTGTACGTCTGCCCTTAATATAATACTATGAAAATTTTAATTGTAGAAGATGAAAGTATCAACGCCAACCGTCTTAAAAGACTGTTGGAAGAACTAGAGCCTGAGTGCGAGATCTTAGGAATAATAGATACTGTTCACGAAACAGTAAAATGGCTGAACAGCAATGAAATGCCGGATTTAATCACAATGGATATCAGGCTGGCAGATGGTATAAGCTTTTCGATTTTTGAAGAAACAAAGATCAGCTGTCCTGTAATATTTACTACAGCGTATGACGAGTATGCGGTAAGGGCTTTTAAGGTAAACAGTATTGATTATTTGATGAAACCAATCGAGAAAAATGAACTCGAACAGGCACTTACCAAATTTAAATCTTTAGCAAAAGTTAAAAATGATACTGATGATATTGCCGGAATATTAAAAGGTTTCATGAATAAACCTTCTTTTAGATTGCGTTTTTTAGTAACCTATCGTGATGGTTATAAAAGCGTTGATGTTGCAGATATTGATTTTGTATATTCAGAATTTAAAACCTCGCACCTTTTTCTGAAAAATGAAACCATAATACCAATTCCTCAAACCATGGAGGAACTTGAAGAAGAACTTGATCCCGATGTTTTTTTTCGAGCCAACAGACAATTTTTTATTCGCGCCGAAAGCATAAAATCAATTGCCAATTATTTTAATGCCAAACTTAAAATTCAGCTTCAGGCAGATCCCGAGCGCGAGGTTATTATAAGCAGAGAAAAAGCCCCTTTTTTTAAGCAATGGATGGATCGCTAAAACAGTGATTAAAATTCATTTTAGAAGACGTAACCTACTATTGGGTTCATATAATCGCTGTTTGGGTAAGACTTACCTGAATTTACAGATACACTCGTTTTAATTTTGTTGTTATATCATTTTCTGACCTAATGTTTATTGTTCAGGATTGATTGCATCAAAATTATTAATAATGAAATACTCCGTCAGGACATTTTTAAGACTTAAACAGTGCTTGCAATTTATTGCGCTTTGGGTCACTGCTTTTTTTTTCTATGTCTTTATCAGCTATAGCATAATCGATGATTCTTATTTTCTAAATCAACAGCTTACTACGGCAGATTTTTTAGTATCAGAACTTTCCAGAGCTTTATCGACAGGAGTATTCATGGGGTTTGTTTTTTATCTTTTACAAGAATATATCTATCCTCGTTTTTTTCATGGTTACGGTATTCTGATGGCCAGTTTACTCCAAAGTCTCTTGTTTATAATGGTCTGTTATATTGTATTTATAATTGTTCTTCAGCTTAGTAAAGTGCATTATATCAGAATCAATAATTTAATTGCATTACGGTTTAATGCAAAGTGGCTCACATGTTTTACCATTTATTGTTTGATAGTTCACCTCTTCATTACACTGGTACAGGCTTTTCGCCAAAGGTTAGGCGGTAATTACTGTAAAAGTCTGCTGCACGGCAATTATATGAGTCCGGTTATAGAATATCGGATTTTTATGTTCCTCGATATGTATCCTTCAAGAACAATAGCAGAAGTTGAACATTATCAATACAGTCACTTATTGCAGGAATGTTTTATTGATTTATCCGAAATAGTGACAGAACAGAATGCAGAAGTATATCAATATGTTAATGATGGAGTAATCCTGACATGGAAAGTCAAACAAGGATTTGAAAGAAAGCAATGCATAGCCCTCTATACTATTTTTTCTTCCAGACTATTAGAAAAGAAAGATTTATATCAAAAGAAATTTGGTTTAGTTCCCAAATTCAAAGCTTCAATTAATGAGGGGCTTGTAACTGTTGCCGAAATAGGCCAGATAAAAACAGAAATTGCTTATCATGGTGATGTATTAAGTACGACAGCAAGTGTTCGTGATTTGTGCCGCGATCAGGGAAATCTTCTCATTACGCAGGCATTTTTTAAACAATTATCATTTTTGGAGCAGGATAACTTCACGGAGATTGAAACAACTGTTTTACGCGGCAAAAAAAGACCCGTTGTTATCTATAAATCCAACGGATAAAAAATATAATTCTACTTCTTAAATAGAGGCAAGTGTGCTGTTTTTCTCAGTTGTGCTATTGTTCGTTTCAGTATCAAAATAATACGTTTGGGTAAAGTTCCAAAAATTAAAAAGGCATTTGAGTTGTTATTTTGCCGTCAAATTCGATGTATTCATTAAAATGAAATAAAATGACAAAACAGTTTTTCCAGAATAATAAGACACTTAGCAATATGGTAGTTTTATTAATTATAATTAGCTTTTCTTCATGTGGCAAAAGCGGACCAGGCGCAGAAGCTTTTGCACCTCCAAAACCAGAAGTAGATTTTTTTCAGGCTGCAATCATTACAGGTGAAGTAGAAAAAAAATATCCGGGAATTATTGAAGGTTCAGTAAACGTTGACATCAAACCTCAGGTGTCAGGATATCTTGAAGCAATTTATGTAAAAGAGGGCGATTATGTCAACAAAGGGCAATCGTTGTTTAAAATCAAGGCAGATGTTTTTAAAGAGCAAGTAAACAACAGTCAGGCAGCTTATAAAAATGCCCTGGCAAATCTTGCAAATGCCAAGTTAGAAATCGAAAAGATCAAACCGCTTGTTGATGCAAAAGTATATTCTGACATGCAGCTAAAAACGGCACAGGCAAATTATGAAGCAGCATCTGCACAGGCAGCACAAGCAAAAGCAGCACTGGGATCATCACAGATCAATGCCGATTTTTCTTTGATAAAAGCTCCCGTAAGCGGTTATATCAGCAGAATTCCTAATCGCGTAGGTAATCTTGTTACGCCAACAGATCCTGTTCCGTTGACTATTCTTTCTGAGATTAATACTGTATTTGTTTATTTCTCATTAAGTGAAGCCGATTATCTGTCTTTCTTAAAAGACTCAAAATCAAACCAAACAGTTAGTCTGATTCTGGCTGACGATAGTGTATACGAGCATCAGGGAAAATTAGAAGTTGCGAGTGGTAATATTGATCGTACGACAGGAACCATAGCTTTAAAAGCCATTTTTCCAAACCCTAAAAAACAATTGCGTTCAGGAGGTTCAGCGCGAGTAGTATTAAACAATAGTCTGAACTCAGTAATTACAGTTCCAATGGCAAGTGTAAAGGATATTCAGGACAAATTTTTTGTTTACGTTCTAAAAACGGGCAACAAAGTAGGGATGGTTCCTATTGAAATTGCCGGTAGCACCGGAACGGATTATTTTGTAAAAAGTGGTGTAAAATCAGGTGACAAGATCGCATTGAACAGTATTGATTTGCTGTACGATAATGTCGAAGTAGTTCCTAAAATTGCTGCGAAAGCACTCAGCAATAAATAATTTTTTGGTTTTAATATTAAATAACATTTTCCATGTTAAAAAAAATAATAGACAGGCCTGTATTGGCTACGGTTATCTCCATTGTTTTGGTGATATTAGGTATCATAGGTCTTACAAGATTATCGGTAACGAGGTTTCCTGATATTTCGCCGCCAACCGTAATGGTAAGTGGTTCTTATCCCGGAGGAAATAGTGAAACTGTTATTCGTTCTGTGGTAACACCTCTCGAGGAGCAGATTAATGGTGTTGAAAACATGCAGTATATAAAATCTACAGCCAGTAATGACGGATCTTTTTCGATCAGTGTCATTTTTAAACAAGGTGTAGATCCGGATCAGGCTGCGGTAAACGTTCAGAACAGAGTACAGCAAGCGACGCCAAAACTACCTCAGGAAGTTGTAAGAATGGGACTTACAACTTCGAAGCAGCAAAATAGTATGATTGTTGTTTTTAATCTTTATACAGATGACAACAATAAATACGATGAGTTGTTTTTGCAAAATTATGCCAATATCAATCTTGTTCCCCAAATTAAGCGTGTTCCGGGTGTAGGACAGGTACAAATTTTTGGACAGAAAGATTATGCAATGCGAGTATGGCTTGATCCTCGAAAAATGGCCAATGCCGGACTTGTACCTTTAGATGTAACGCAGGCAATTGCCAGTCAAAGTTTAGAGTCAGCTCCGGGAAAACTGGGCGAAGAATCAAAAGCAGCATTAGAGTACGTTATCCGATATAAAGGAAAGAAAAACAAACCGGAACAATATGAAAACATTGTTGTTAAAAACGATGGTAATAATATCTTAAGGCTTAAAGATGTTGCAAGAGTAGAGTTTGGTTCTATTTCATACAGTGGAGATAATAAATCCAGCGGTAAAAATGCCGTAACAATGGCAATTTTACAAACTTCAGGTTCGAATGCAAATGATATCGAGATAGGTATTAATCAGGAAGTAGAAAGATTGTCTAAATCTTTTCCTCCCGGTATCAAGTACGTTAACGTAATGAGTACCAAAGAACGGCTTGATGAAGCCACGGGACAGGTAAAATCTACTTTGATGGAAGCATTCGTTCTGGTTTTTATAGTAGTTTTTATTTTCCTTCAGGACATTCGATCTACAATTATTCCGGCAATTGCAGTTCCGGTTGCTATTATTGGAACATTTTTCTTCCTGCTCGTATTTGGATTTACCATAAATATCCTAACGCTTTTTGCCTTGGTACTTGCTATTGGGATTGTCGTCGATGATGCTATTGTGGTCGTCGAAGCCGTGCACAGTAAAATGGAAGAAGATTCCGGTCTCACTGCTAAAGAGGCGACTCATAGCGCGATGACAGAAATTACAGGAGCAGTTATCTCGATAACCTTAGTAATGTCAGCTGTATTTATTCCAATTGGTTTTATGACAGGATCATCAGGTATTTTCTATAAACAATTTGCCTATACACTTGCGATTGCAATTATTATTTCGGCAGTAAATGCACTTACCCTTACGCCGGCATTATGTGCGCTTTTGCTAAAGAACAATCATAATGGAGAACATAAAGACAATAGTCATAAAACAGGATTTAAAGAACGTTTTTTTATAGGTTTTAATACAAGCTTCAATAACTTAACAGGAAAGTATATCAAAGGAGTTCGTTTTCTAATTGGCAGAAAATGGCTTGCAGGAGGATTAGTTGTAGGAATCAGTGCGATTGCTATCATGATGATGATATCTACTCCTAAAAGTTTTGTACCTCTTGAAGATGATGGTTTTATGATTTACAGTTTATCGATGCCACCTGGTACAGCATTAGATCGTACTACAGAAGTGGTAAAGAAAATGGAGAAAGAACTTTCTACAGTAGAAGCAATTGCGAATAATACCAGTATTACAGGTTTTAATATTTTGAGTAATAGTGCCAGTACTGCCTACGGATTAGGATTTATAAAACTAAAACCTAAAAAAGAAAGAGGAGAAGTAAAGGATATCGAAACGATCCTGAATAACGTAAGCGGTAAATTATCGAAGATAAAAGAAGGTTCTATAATGGTACTTAGAATGCCTCCCGTTGAAGGATTTGGTGTTACAAGTGGAGCAGAAATAGTGCTTCAGGATAGAACAGCACGTGATCCGGCAACATTAAAAGCGATGGCTGATAAAGTAATAGGGCAAATAATGCAACAACCCGGAGTGCAATATGCTTATACGACTTTCAGGGCAGATTATCCGCAGTTTGAACTTGAAGTAGATGAGGAAAAAGCGAGCCAAATGGGAATCAATGTTCGAGATCTCCTGAATAATATTCAGACTTATTTTGCCGGAGACCAGTCAGCAGATTTTTCAAGATTTGGAAAATTTTACAGAGTAAATGTTAAGGCCGATGGTGTTTTTAGAACTGATCAGGATGCCTTTAACGAAATCTTTGTTCGTAATGCCAAAATGGAAATGGTTCCTGTAAAATCCCTGGTAAAACTTCGTAAAGTTTACGGACCGGAATCTGTTAATCGTTATAATCTTTATAATTCGGTTAATATTACGGCGGTAGCATTACCGGGATTTAGTAACGGACAAATTATGGGAAATCTTGAAACGGTTCTGGATAAACTTCCATCTGATTACAGCTACGAATGGACAGGATTGAGTCTTGAAGAAAAAGCAGGAGGAAACCAGACTATTGCCATTTTTGGATTATGTCTTCTTTTTGTGTTCTTTTTACTGGCAGCCCAGTACGAAAGTTATTTACTGCCGCTTGCAGTTTTACTTTCTATCCCAACCGGAATATTAGGTGCTTTTGCAGGAGTCAAAGCGGTGGGACTTGACAATAATATTTATGTTCAGGTAGGATTAATCATGCTTGTAGGTCTTCTGGCAAAGAATGCCATTCTTATTGTAGAGTTTGCCCTTCAGAGGCGTAACGCCGGTTTATCAATAAGCGAAGCCGCCATAGAAGGAGCAAAGTCAAGATTAAGACCTATTATAATGACATCCCTGGCATTTATTGCAGGTATGATTCCTTTGATGTTTGCCTCTGGAGGTACAGCAATTGGAAACAGATCTATTAGTGTAAGTGCCGCTATTGGAATGTTTAGCGGAGTAGTTTTGGGAGTTTTTGTAATTCCGTTACTTTTTATACTCTTCCAATATCTACAAGAAAAAGTATCCGGTAAAAAGAGTGTAATTCAACCTATAAAAGAAGAATAATGAGAGTACTATTTAAAATTGGAGTTTCTTTATTTACGGGTGTTTTGCTAACATCATGTGTGGTAGGGAAAAAATATGCTCGCACAGATTTAAATTCACCTGAAAAATATCGTGAAGAAGTCGCAGTAACCGGAGATACAGTTTTGCATCCCTGGAAAAGTTATTATAAAGATCCGCTACTGGTTGATTTGATCGAAAAAGCCCTCGTTAAAAACAACGAGGTGCTTATCGCCATGAAAAGTATGGAACAGCTTGATCTTACTTACAAACAGGCAAAATTATCGTTATTGCCAACGCTTGATTTTGATGCAGGTGCGAGCCGTAGTTATCAGTCTAAAAATTCGCTTAATGGTTCTTTGAGTGCCCAATTTATTGGCAAGGATTATATGGACGATTATAGTGCAAATCTTAGATTATCCTGGGAAGCTGATATATGGGGAAAAGCGGCCATGCAAAAAAGAGATGCCAAAGCAGGTTATTTTGCTCAGAAAGAAAATCTTTCGGCCCTAAAAACAAGAATTATAGTGCAGGTTGCCCAATCTTATTATAACCTTTTAGGATTAGACGAACAGCTTAAAATAGCGCAGAAAAATATTGATTTGAGTAATAATACTTTAAGTATGATGCAAATGCAATATAAATCTGGTATGATAAGTTCATTGGCAGTTTACCAAACGGAGGCACAAAAGAAAACAGCGGAATTGTTGGTTCCTTTAGCAAAGGCAAATATAGCGGTTCAGGAAAATGCATTGCAAATTTTATGTGGTGAATATCCTAACAGTATTACACGAACAGGAAATCTTGATGTAGCAGAATTTGCTGTTGCTTTGCCGTCAGGAATTCCCGTATCACTTTTAAGCCGAAGACCAGATGTCAAGGCTGCTGAGTATGCCGTTATGTCTGCCAATGCTAAAACAGGTTTGGCAAAAGCAACCATGTATCCAACGTTGAGTCTCAGTCCATCTATTGGAGTGAATTCTTTTGAATTTGATACATGGTTTAATTTCCCGGGTTCAGTTACAAAAACCATTGCGGCAAATTTGGTACAGCCTATCTTTAAAAAACGTGCTTTAAGAACAGCTTATGAAATTGCTGTTTTAGAACAAGAGAAAGCCGTTGTTCAGTTCAAACAATCATTTATTGTAGCTGTAGGAGAAGTTTCAGACGCGATGTCAAGATTAAAAAATGCTGATGAACGTATAGGACTTGCTACAGAAAAATCAGTTTCATTAGATAAGGCAACCAGCGATGCCAATTTACTTTATAAGAGCGGAATGGTAACTTATCTGGATGTTATTGTAGCACAAAATGGTGCTTTGCAAAATGATCTTGATGTTGTGACCATCAAATTAGAAAAATTGAATGCAGCAATAAATTTATATCGTGCTTTAGGCGGCGGGGTAGAGTAAGCTTACTATTTTAGAAAAAAATCCATCATCTGTTTTTTATAGGTGATGGATTTTTTATGAGTTGTAATTAATGAAAAAGCGGTTGACAGGGATACTTTTCACTATTTAAAAGTGAATTTATTTTATTATAATTTAAATGTTTGTTTTTACCTTTAAAGAATAAATAGCAATAATGTTGTGGTGATTTTTTTTAAGAATCTAAAAAGTGAATTAATACCAAGACCATTATTTAATTTTAATGATTATCTCATGAAAAAAAGTGTAGTTATCTTTTCTTTTTGTTATTGGCTGCCAAAACTATCATTCTGCAGTAGGAAGTCAGGAAAAGACAAATGAAATCATGTCGATTGATAAGAAAGATATTATTTCTTCAGATATCTTAACGTCTGAACAACAGGCAAAACTTACTCCCATTGAAGTATTGGAACGATTAAAAAGCGGTAACAAAGCTTTTGTCGAAGATAATCTTACGATTCGTAATACTACAGAAAGAGTCAGGAAAGCATCTTTAGGGCAGTATCCAAAAGCGGTAATTCTTTCTTGTCTGGATTCTCGTGTTCCTGTCGAAGATGTTTTTCATAGCGGTATCGGAAATCTATTTGTTGCGAGAGTAGCAGGAAATATCGTAAACGATGATATTTTAGGAAGTTTGGAATATGCGTGCAAAGTTTCAGGAGCAAAAGTAGTTTTAGTTTTAGGCCATGAATATTGCGGTGCTATCAACTCTGCTATAAGTGATGTGAAATTAGGTAATATAACTACTTTGCGTTTGTAGAAGCGGTATGTGATGCAAATGTTTTATTGGATATCGATCAAATTCGTGAGAGAAGCAGTATTCTAAAGGAAATGGAACAAAAAGGCGAAATATTAATAGTTGGCGCTGTTTACAATATGCAAACAGGAGAAGTACAGTTTTTTGATGCTGATAAAACTGTTCATAGAAGGTAAAGCTATAAACGAATGATTATTTTTATGAATGTCAAGCCATTATAAATTTAAAAAGAGTTTTGAAAAACCAGTTTGTGAATACTAGTATAAAAGAAACACGAATTTCACTAATTAGCACAAATTGTAAGTGGTTAATTTAGTTTTCAAAATTAATTTCGCAAAATGAATTAGTGTCAATTAGTGAAATTTGTGTTCAAAATTGTTCTCTAATATTTGTGCACACAGACTGGGTTTTCAAAGCTCTTTTTTTAATTATGCGAAGGGATTTCATTGATTAATCCCGGGAAAATCATTCTAATTAAAATTCCCATCTCACAAAAGCTTCCATAGCAGCATAACGGGATAAACCCAATTGATTGTAGAGTTCAGCAGTTTCGCTGTTTCTGTCTTCGGCTCTTTGCCAAAATTCCCTTGCATCTGTTCCCTGAAAAACGACACCATCTTTTTGCGATTGATGTTTGAAAATTCCGTGACGTTTTGCCAGAACCTGATCCGGACTCATTGGTACCGCCATTTCAACCTCGTCAATTCCCCATTCCTGCCAGGCACCGCGATACAACCAAACCCAGCAATCATTCATAAATGGTTTTGGTTTTAACGTTTTTACGGCTTCAAAAATTGCATCCAGACAAACTTTGTGCGTTCCGTGCGGATCTGCCAAATCTCCGGCTGCATAGATTTGGTGTGGTTTTATTTTCTCGATTAAATCCATCGTCAATTGAATGTCGTCCTGACATAAGGGTTTTTTCTCAATAGTTCCGGTTTCATAAAAAGGGAGTTCCATAAAATGGATTTGCTCATCTGGCAAACCTACAAAATGACTTGTAGAGCGAGCTTCTCCCTTTCTAATTAAACCTTTTAAATATCGAACTTCAGCAATATCAATTTCACTGGCTTTTTTGTTCTTTAAAAATGTTAAA
Source organism: Flavobacterium sp. NPDC079362 (assembly GCF_050267765.1). Taxonomy (NCBI): domain Bacteria; kingdom Pseudomonadati; phylum Bacteroidota; class Flavobacteriia; order Flavobacteriales; family Flavobacteriaceae; genus Flavobacterium; species Flavobacterium sp. NPDC079362. Next base: position 30,984 of record NZ_JBNNFM010000026.1, read on the forward strand.
GCTTTTTTATAAATGTCTTCGGCTTCAGTACTTTTTATCCCAAACTTATCGTTGTAATCACAAACAAAACTAGCAAAACGTAATGCCTCATCATCAGCAACCGCAATATTTCCTGAGGTTTGATAGGCAACATGCACTTCATGACCTTGTTCCTGCAAACGTATAAAAGTTCCTCCCATACTTATAATGTCATCATCAGGATGCGGACTAAAAATCAATACACGTTTTCTGGCTGGTTCAGCTCTTTCAGGGCGATTAGCATCATCTGCATTTGGTTTTCCGCCCGGCCAGCCCGTGATTGTGTTTTGAAGTTTATTGAAGATTTTGATATTGATGTCGTACGCAGGTCCAGAATCAGCTAATAAATCACTCATTCCGTTTTCGATATAATCCGCATCTGTCAGCATCAAAATTGGCTTTTTTAAGTCTAATGCCAATCCCAGAACTGCTTTTCGGATCAATTTATCCGTCCAGACAATTTTCTCCACCAACCACGGTCTGTTGATTCGGGTTAGTTTTGAAGACGCTTCTTTATCCAAAACAAAAACAGCATTATTGTGTTCCTGTAAAAACGAAGCTGGAATTTGATTTGTAACTTCTCCTTCAACCGATTTTTTAATGATATTCGATTTTCCTTCTCCCCAAGCCATCAAAATAACTTGTTTGGCTTCCATAATTTTTTTTACCCCAAGCGTAATTGCAGTTCTGGGCGTATTGCTCAAACCCGAAAAATCTCCACTTGCCGCCACTCTTGTAATATGATCTAAAGCGACTAATCTTGTTTTTGAGTTTTGCAGCGAACCTGATTCGTTAAACCCAATATGACCGTTTCCTCCAATTCCGAGAATCTGAAGATCAATTCCACCCAAAGCTTCAATTTTTGCTTCATAATCGTGACAGTATTGTGCAATTTCTTCTTTGGTTAAAGTTCCGTCTGGAATATGATAGTTTTCTGGTAAAATATCGACCTGATCCAATAATAGTTCTTTAATGAATCGCACATAACTATTGATAGAATCCGGCTCCATGGGATAATATTCATCTAAGTTGAAGGTAATTACATTCTTAAAACTCAAACCTTCGTCTTTGTGTAAACGAACCAGTTCAGTATATAATCCTTTTGGAGAAGAACCCGTTGCCAAACCTAAAATGCAGGATTTATTTTCTTTTTGCTTTGATAGGATAAGTGCTGCTATTTCTTTGGCAACAGCTTTAGAAGCTTCAGTCGAATTTTCGAAAACAACGGTATTGATATTCTCAAATCGTTTCTCAAACCCTGTTGCTTTATCGATGGTACTTTTTATCATTTTTATTTTAATTTAATCTCTTTATGAAATTTATATAAACTTACGGTGGGGGTATTTTTAAACACATAGACACATAGATTTCTAATTCTAAAAAAAGGAATTTAAAAAGAAATAAGTTTCTTTCGCATAGCTTACTTATATGTGTTTCGAATAAGCGAAACGTCTATTTTGAGTTTACTAAAGCTATTTTTCTATGTGTTTAAGTATTAATTATCGTATGGGTTAAAAACTATTCTTCGTTAGATGGTTTTCCTATTGTAGCCAGAATTCCGCCATCGACATACACGATATGTCCGTTTACAAAATCGCTTGCTTTAGAACTTAAAAAAATGGCCGCCCCTTGCAAATCTTCAGGATTTCCCCAACGTCCGGCCGGAGTTCTTCCTATAATAAATTCATTAAAAGGATGTCCGTTTACCCTGATAGGAGCGGTTTGGCTTGTTGCGAAATACCCCGGACCAATTCCGTTAATCTGAATGTTGAATTTCGCCCATTCCGTTGCCATATTTTTGGTCAGCATTTTGAGTCCGCCTTTTGCTGATGCGTAAGCACTTACAGAATCTCTTCCTAATTCGCTCATCATCGAGCACATGTTGATGATTTTTCCTCCACCACGTTCGATCATTCCTTTGGCTACATTTTTAGAAACAATAAAAGGACCTGTTAAATCTACTTTTATTACCGCTTCAAAATCGGCAACTTCCATTTCTATAATTGGCGTTCTTTTGATAATTCCGGCATTGTTGATTAAAATATCGATTGGACCAACTTCATTTTCTATTTTATGGATTGCTGCGATTACAGCAGTTTCGTCTGTTACATCAAATAAATATCCGTAAGCTTCGATTCCTTCAGATTTGTATTCGGCAATTGCATTATCAACAGCTTCTTGCGAAGAATGGTCGTTGACCACAATTTTTGCTCCTGCATTTCCAAGTCCTTTGGCCATAGCCATTCCCAGACCATGAACTCCTCCTGTAATAAGCGCTGTTTTTCCCGTTAAATCGAATAAGTTAATTGACATTTTTTTTAAGTTTTTGGTTAATAGTAATCTTGATTTGTTGTTTTTTATCCTAACAGGTTTTAAAAACCTGTTAGGTATTTTTGTAGTAGTTGTAATTAATTCAAGTACCTAGTTAATTATGTGTAGTCCCTACGGGACAATCTTATACTACTAATTATTTGTTACCAATATATAATCTCTACGAGATATAATTTTTAAGTATTTATCTGTAAAAGCTCCTGTAAATAAGACCAATAAGAGATAATCCATTAGGATTTAAATATTGGTAACAAGACAGCTGCCAGATAAAAAATATCCCGTAGAGATTACACTTAAATACCTTTTAAAACTATTTCTTTTACTACATTGTTAAATTAGCAACTTGAATTAATTAATATTTTTTGGTAATTTCTTTATTGGAATATTTAAAAAAATTAACGCATAAGAACATAGGTATTTATCTTCAAAACGATATTATACCTACAAGGTTGAAAAAACCTTGCAGGATATTATTATTGCACTTTTACAATCAAAGGATTTTGTAATTCCTGATTAAAATGGTCTAAATAATCCTGCCATTGTTTAGCATTGGTAATTTTTCCTGCTTTATCCCAGGCTGCTCCGGTGTAATAGACAAGAGGTTCGTTGTTTTTAACCTCTGTTTGGGCTAATAATTGTTCTTTATCAACCCACATTTTTTTTGCCGGAGTACTTAGTATTGCACCAACTCCTGTAGTTCCGTCTTTATCAAAAGTAGGTTCCCAATAACCTAAAATACCTTGTTGTTCGTTTAACGTAATAACTCCGGGTTTTTCTCGTCTGATGATGCCAACTACAACAGGTATAGGTTTGTTTTCGTTGAAAGTATAAGTGTTTTCAATTTTGTTGAGTTGAGAACCTGCGTCTAATGAAATGGTTTTTACAGCGGTAACTTTGATTCCGCCTGCATTCCAGGAATCATAAGTCAGTTGAAATGTAGAGCGTAAAGGACCATTATCTAAAACTTTCCATTGATGATAATTTGCCGAATAACGAATAGTATCCTTTATATAAGGTGCAATATTTCCAGCGCCTAACGTGTAGCCAACGTGATAATAGTCTAATCCGTCGCCGTGATCGATATGGTATTCATTACGTTTATAACGATCGTTCAGGACTAATTTATCGGTTCTTTTTACCCAAACATCAAAACCATAAGCATCTCCTTCGGTTTTTTCTAAAGCTTTTCCGTAAGCACGAAAAGCAATTTTATCGTTTTCCCATGCAAAATCGTCCATTCGTTCCGGCACGTAACGAGTGTATGTTTTGGCCGTGAATGCTTCCGGTTTTCCTTTTTGAATAGAAAGAACTACAGACGATTTGGCTTTTACATCTAATTGAATTAGTAAATTCTGAATAGCTTTATTTCCCCGATGTTCTAACTGAAAAGGAACTTGTTTTTTAGTATTCGAATTAATCACGACAAAATTCGCAGTATCGAGTTGCGGATAGGAGGAAAGTACAGTTGCCCATTTTATTTCTGCTATGGTTTCTTTTCGGTCTAAAGCCGAATTGTTCTGAATGGTTATAGTTGCTTTTGTCTGCGCAATTGCAGCTATGGGCAAAATGAAAACGAGTAAAAAGAGACGTTTTATTAATTTCATAAGAGTTGTTTTTTATTTTAATTGTTGCTGTTTTTTTATGTAAATAGGTCTTGTAAATCTTTTCTCAAAAGACATGATTGTCCCTTCTCAATTCTAAATGGCTTTACTATTTAGGTGAGATTATTATTTAAAAAATCGAAATGTGGGATTAATTCAGGTTGTTTAAAAGTTTGATTTATAGAATCTTATTTAAGTCGGACTAATGTAGTTTTTCATTGTATAGTAGTTTGTGTTGGTTAAGATGAGTTATTCTTTTGAATCTTCTAATTTTGCCAAATATTCGCTCGGCATACAACCATAATGCTGTTTGAATGCGGTAGAGAAATACGATGGCGAGTTGAAACCACACATATACGTGATTTGTGCAATAGTATATCGTTTGCTTTGCATCAGTTCTACTGCTTTTTTAAATCGGATTCTTTTTATGAAATCCATTGCAGATTCGCCTGTTATGGCCTTTAGTTTCAAGTAAAGGTTTGATCTGCTCATTCCTATTTTCCTGCTAAACAGATCTACCGAAAACTCAGAATCGGCCAAGTGGTCTTCGACAATCTGAATAGCTTGTTTTAGAAATTCCTCATCAAGCGTATTAAAAGCAATATTCTCCGGAACCATTTCTTTACCAACTGAATAATACTCTTTTAATCGTTTACGTGAACGAAGCAAATTGGTGATTTTTGCCGCCAATAATGGTGTCGAAAATGGTTTTGTAATATAATCATCAGCGCCCATTTCCAGTCCTTTTATCTGCTGACTGGTTTCGTTTCTTGCCGTTAACAGCATCAACGGAATGTGCGAAGTATTGATGTTTTGTTTTACTTTTTTGCAAAAGTGTAAACCGTCTAATTCCGGCATCATAACATCGCTTATAATAAGATCAAAGGGCTGAATTTCTAATAAATCTAATGCCATTTGACCATCATAAGCCACAGTAACGTCGTATACTTTACTAAAATAATCCTGTAAATAATCTAATATCTCTTTGTTATCGTCTACAATTAAAAGTTTTACAGGCTGATTTCTTTCAACAAGTTCATTTTCTTCAGGCAATAGCGAATCATCTGTTTCGAGTTCGTTATCAGATATAATAGACAAGTCGTAGGCAGATTCTTCAACTTGCTGATCATTTTTGTAAACCTGATCTGAGGTCGGAATCGTTACGGTAAAAGTGCTTCCTTTTTGCATAATGCTTTCTGCCGTAATTTCGCCATGATGCAATTCGACCAAACGTTTTGTAAATGCTAAGCCAACGCCGGAACCCAAATTCATTTCGCGATTGTTTACCTGATAAAAACGGTCGAAAACCTTAGACAAATCTTCCTCGCTAATTCCTACTCCTGTATCAGTAACCTTTACTTGTATGCTGTCATTTTTCTTGACTAATTCAACATGAATACTTTGAGCGGTTTTAGTATATTTAAAAGCATTGGATAAAAGATTGAATAAGATTTTCTCCATTGCATCTTTATCAAAATAAGAAAGCAATTGCGATTCTTCGGAATGATAACTATATTGAATACCATTTTTCTCTGAAAGGGGTTTAAATGATTCGAAAATTTCCTGTGTAAAACTTACGATATCGCCTTTGCCTACTTTAAGTTGTCGCGTTCCCATTTCGGTTTTTCTAAACTCAAAAAGCTGATCGACTAAGTTGTAAAGTCTTTTGGCATTGATAAACATCAGTTCATGTTTCTTTTTGGTTGTTTTATCTGCAAACGGCATTTTTAATAATTCTTCTAAAGGCGCTAATATCAGGGTCAAAGGTGTTCTGAGTTCATGTGAAACATTAGTAAAAAAATCCATTTTGATTTGATTGATGTAACTCACTCTTTCTTTGTCGATTCTCTCTAATTTTAATTGCTGAACAGCTTGTATTCTGCCTTTTATAATTTCAAAACCAATGTATATAGCGCCGCTAATTATTGCGAATAATAATAAGGAAAACCAAATCGTTTTGTACCAGGGTGGAAGTATTGTAATTTTTATGTTTCTAATGGCACTCATTTCACCATTTGGACCAATTGCTTTGATTTGGAAATTGTATTTTCCGGCGGACAAATTACTGTAACTCACTTTTAGTTCGTCAGTACGCTGCCAATCTTTATCGATTCCTTCTAACTTATAATAATAGTAAGTACGATTGGAAGAGATATAATTGAAAGTATTAAAAAAGATACTGAATTGTTTGTATTCAGGTCCAATTTCCAATTCATTTGTCTGGTCAATATGTTCTTCGAGAATGTCTGTTTCATCATTTACAGCTACATTTTTATTAAGCACTTCTAATGCAGTAAAACTCAATTTTAAAGGAAGCGGTCGCTGTTTTATCATCGAAGGATAGAAATACGAAATCCCTTTGATACCGCCAAAAAGCAACATGCCATCCTGAGCTTTGCAAAAGGCATAATCATTAAATTGCTTGTTTTGCAAACCATCGCTCTCGTCAAAAGTTTGTACGGAACCTTTGTCCGGATTAAATTTAATTAACCCGCTATTGGTCGAAATCCATAGATTGCCATCATTGTCAGGAATTATTCCGTAAATGGTTTCTTTAACAAAGTCTTTTCTGGCATTAAAACTAATGAAGGATTCCTGGCTTTCGTTGTACAATCGCAAACCTTCTCTGGTACCAATCCAGATTCTGTTTTTTGGGTCTTCTGTAATACAATTTACAATATCATCACTTAGTTTTCCGTGTCCGATATTTCCAAATAACATTGTATCAGGATAAAAAAGCGTTACGCCATTTGTTGTTCCAATCCAGATGCGTTGTTTGCTGTCTTCAAAAAGAAAAGTAATATCGTCTGATGTCGGGCGTTTTCCGGCTTTGTCCAGATGAATGTGTGTAAATGTTTTGGTTTCCGGATGAAACTGATCTAATCCTGATCTTGTTCCCACCCAAATTCGCCCTTTTGAATCTTTTAGAAGACCATAAACCAGATCACCTGCAATTGAGTTTGAATTATTCTCGTCATGGCGAAAACGCTGAACCAAACCAGTAGTAGGATTCAGCAAATTCAATCCGCCATTGTGTGTACCAATTAAGACATTTCCATTATCATCAAATTCAATAGCTTTGATGTTGTTTGAACTTAAACTGTTGGGATTGTTTTCGCTATTCGAAAAATAGGTAATCGTATTGGTATTTTTATTCCAATAATTTAAACCTTTGTCATTGCTTCCTATCCAGAAATTGCCTTTCGCATCTTGTTTGATAACACCAATGACTTCATCATTTAAGGAGGGTTTCCCTGAATTTTGACTTAACAGATTGAACTTGATATCATTTTTATGATAATAATTGATGCCTCCATAATACGTTCCAAGCCAGATTCCGTTTTGTTTGTCTTTAAAAAAACAACGTACGGAGTTTTGACTAATCGTATAAGGCTGCGATATTTGATGGTAATAATTGTTGAAAGAATTATTATTTGGGTTAAAAATAGAAAGCCCTTTGAAGGTTCCTAACCAAATATTTCCTTCTGTATCTTTTCCCACACATCTTATGTTATTATCAGCAATACTATTTGTACTGGTATTATGAAGCAGGGCAGAAGCTTGTCCGTTTTCGGGATTATATCGAATTAAGCCATCGCCTTCAGTGGCAACCCATAATTTTTTTCCGTCAATAAAAACATCATTGATATATGGTTTTTTTGCACCTAAATTAATTTTAAGTAATTGATGCGTATTGGCTTTTAATATAAAAAGACCAACATCTGTACCCAGAATAATTTGCTTTTGCCAAACCCCTATGTAGGCAATTTTTTTAATTTCGTGTGAAGATGCATTAAACTTAATTGCAGTAAAATTTTTAGCATCCGGAGCAAGCACAAAAACTTCTCCTGTAATAGAGGTTGCCCAGATTTTATGCTGCGTATCTTCGGTTATTGATGAGATATACCATTCGCCAATACTTCGCGGAAGCGCATAATTGGTAAAGCTGTCTGTGTTGTAATTATAAACACTTATTCCTTGATTTCCGCCAACCCATAATTGCCCTTTATGATCTGTAAACAAGCTTCGGATATAATAAGATTGCAAACTCGTTTTTACATTTTTTACGGGGCGATATACTTTAAAACCTTTACTGTCGTAGCGATTTAGTCCGTCCTGAGTTCCAATCCAGATAAAACCTAAAGTATCTTGCTGAATGGCAAAAACCGAACTTTGCGACAAACCTTTATCTACGGATATGTTCCGAAAATAACGGTCTTGTGCTTGCGCGTTGCTTTTTATTGTAAAAAACAACATACATAAAAGGGTTAGTATAACAGTCTTTTTTCTCATGTTTATCTTTTATCCTGCAATGTCTTTTTCTGATTTTGCAGGTACTGGTATTTTTAAAGATGTTTTGTGTCTTTAATTTTCTTCTTCAAATTTAATAGTAAACTACAATAACTTACTACTGATTGTACTGTTTTATCAACGATTTGCAATGGAGCAGGTTTGCGACATTTTGTGTTTACAATCCTGATGCAAATTGATCTCCGTTCTTTTTGCACCATTGTTTCAAATAGAGGCGCATGGCGATTAATTCTTTCTTATATGATTTATTTACTGCCAGATTGGTGATTTCACCAGGATCTGTTGTGAGATTGAAAAGCTGTTCTTTTAAATCGCCTTTATTGTAAACAATATATTTAAAATCTTTGCTAATTACAGCACGTCCGCTAATGTTTAAAAGTTCTTCATTGTCTGCAAAATCAGTCTCAATTACCAAAGTGTCACGAAGCATTTGATTTGGATTTTCTATTTTTTTACTGATATCTATTCCTTTTAAATACGCTGGTTTTGGAACTCCTGTAAAACCGCAGATTGTTGGGATAATATCGATTCCATTGCAAACCAGCATATCATCGGTGCGAGGTTTCCATTCGCCTAATTTCGAAATGATAAAAGGAATTTTAGCTGATTCTTCGTATAGAATTTGTTTCTGATTCCAACTGTGGCCTGCGTAGCCATCACCGTGATCAGCTGTAAAAATAATAATGGTATTTTTTTCTATGCCGTATTTTTTTAATGATGCCAGAACCATTTCGATATAACCGTCTACTTTTTCGACTAAACGGTTGTACGCCCAGCGGTATTGACGCCATTGATCAGGTGTCCAGTTTACGGTTGGATAAGTTCTGAAACTTACTTTTTGCTGATCGCGAACAATTTTAGGTTCGTTGTCGGGGATTTTCCAATTGGCAGGCAAAGCCGGACATTGATCTGCTGGTGGTGCTTTTTCTAAGATATCCATTTTTAAATCTTCGTCGCGAGCCCATTCACAAATATCATGTGGATTTAAAAAAGAAGCAACAAGTAAAAAAGGGGTGTTTTTATTTTCTTTAATAAAACGTGCGCAGAAAGATGGTGTTGCCGCATCATTGTAATCCTGAAAATTGGTGTTTTCGATATATTCAAAACCATGCTGACTTTTTTTGGTGGTAGGAACCGGTAAATGCCATTTGCCTACATAACCGGTTTTATAACCTCCGTTTTGGAATATTTTTCCCATCATCAAAAGATCATCAGGCCATTGACCGTCTTTTTCGGGAGCGTTGCCAATAAAACCATTTTCAAAAGGCATTTTTCCACTCATTATTGCAGATCGTGATGGTGAACATAATGGCTGGGCACAATAAGCTTTGGTAAAACGGACTCCGTTTTGTGCCAGTTTATCCATTGCAGGTGTGTGCAAATCTTTGTTTCCGGCAATACTCATAGCATCGGCAGTTTGCTGATCGGTGATGATAATGAGTATGTTGGGGCGTTGTGTGGTTTGGGCATCGCTCAAAAACGGGATGTTCAATACCACGAAAAGCCATATAAACATTATGTTTTTTTGAAACATCATATTTGCCTATTTTAATAGATTATTCTTTGTTTTGTACAGTCTTAAATGCAAAACGAATTTAGTAATCAATGTTGTAATTAGGTTTTGAATTTGTGCAAAATGATATTAAAATTATCTAAAACCTTTAATAATTGTCGACTGTAGGTTAAAAGATTTATTATTTATTGATTTGTGGTGATTTTAATGGCAAGGTTAGAGTTTTTCTCGCGCAAAGTCGCAAAGTCGCAAAGTTTTTTTTGCATAGCCCCTAGCTTCAGCTAGGGGAATTTAGGTTTAAAAAACAGGCTTTAGTCAAAATAGTATTGGTTTGGCTAGAGCCTGTTTACGTCGTATCTTTTTACCTCCAGCTAAAGCTGGAGGCTATTCAATTATCATCTGAAACAATACTTAGCAAACCCGACAGGTTTTTAAAACCTGTCGGGTTTAGTTTGGGAGATAAGGAAGACACAAAGTAGATTCATGGCGTATTTAACCGTAAGGGTGGCAAAATTTTGCGCTAAGGCCGCTGAAGTTTTTCTCGCGCAAAGTCGCAAAGCCGCAAAGTTTTTTTGCATAGCGCCTAGCTTCAGCTAGGGGGATTTATGTTTTAAAAAAAAAATTTAGCCAAAATGGTATTGGTTTGGCTAAAGCCTGTTTACGTCGTATCTTTTTACATCCCGCTAAAGCTGGAGGCTATTCAATAATGTTCTGAAACAATACTTATCAAACCCGACAGGTTTTTAAAACCTGTCGGGTTTAGTTTGGGAGATAAGGAAGACACAACGTTTTTTTATATCGCGTATTCTGTCTTTTGAAATTTCTGAAAGGCGTTGGCACACGCACCTAATAATCCTGCTTTGTTGCCTAAGGTTGCGGCTACAATTTTTGTATTTGAAAATGAAACAGGAAGGGCATGTTTTTTTACCCTTTTTGTTAGTTCATCGATATAAAACTGACCTGCTTCGCTGATTCCTCCGCCAATAATCACTTTTTGCGGACTGAATATGTTTACATAATTGACAATTCCTGATGCGAGATAATCAAAGTGGTGCTGCATTGTTTTTAGAGCATGATCTTCACCAGCAAGATATTTTTCGATAATAGCTTTGCCGTCCGTATTTTCCTCTGCGGTTTTGTTTTGAGATTTATAATATTCAATCAAAGCGGTAACAGAAGCGTAGGTTTCTAAGCAGCCACGTCCGCCACAAGGACATTGTATTCCGTTATGATGAATTACCGTATGTCCTAATTCGGCGCCACGATTTTTGTAGCCTCCAAAAAGTTTTTTGTTGATAAGGATAGCACCACCAATTCCGGTACCTATGGTTAGAAAAACAGCATCATCGTTATCTTTGGCTGCGCCGTACATTACTTCGGCAAGCCCCATTAAATTGGCATCGTTATCAATTACAATATCATGTCCCGTTCGTTCTTTTAGAATTTTACCCAATGGCAATTGTTCAAAACCAGGCAAATTAACGCCACCGCCCACAATTACATTGTCTTCAATAAGTCCGGGAAAACCAATACCAACACCTACAATAGGTTCGTTTAGCTGATCCGTACATTGTGTAATTGCATTGACAATTGAGGTTATAATTTCGGCTTCGGTTTTTGCTCCGCTTAGAGAAACTAAAAAAGAAAACAGGATTTCTCCAAGTTCATTCACAACGCCACATTTAAGTGAAGTACCACCAATATCAATTCCGATTGCATAGGATTTTGATATTTGTGTATCGTTTAAGGTATTCATAATCTTAACTTTAATTTATTATTTTATCTTCTCTTAAAAACAATTAATGCAGAACGGCAAGTTCTGCATTAATGTCCAAAAATTGATTGATTTTCTAAAAATAATAATCACTTATTTTAACCTAATCCCTATTATGACTGAGGTTTATTTACAGATTTTGCAAAATCTCTTTAAATCTCAATTTTTTCCGCTATTAGGATTGCTTTACTCTTGTGTTTTTTGCTCTTAAATTTTCGATTTTTCTTTTGATTGGTTATAAAAAGCAGCTGGTTTTATAAGCAATCAAAAAGGTATTAATTTTATTTTTTAATACTTCGGATTCTGGCGTGTAATGCTTTTGTTTACATCAGTTTCGTTTTGTGGAAAAGGATATAATTCATGTTTTCCTGCCACAAAATTGGTAATAGAAGGGTAGAAGTAAGTAGTTCTGATTGCTTTGACAGCTGTACTTGTTTCTGTTAATTTATCTCCTAAAATTCCCCATCTTATTAAATCTGCTCTTCGCATACCTTCACCTGAAAGTTCCCAGGCTCTTTCCTGTTGCAAAGCTTTTAGGAAATTTTCTTTGCTAAGACCTGTTGGCAAATTTATTTCTGTCGCTGTTGGTTTTGGCAAAAGTCTGGCTGTTGCTGTTGCTCCTGTACCTTTTCCGTCCGTGCTTGTAATGTTTACAGTTGGCGCAGAACTATAACCGTCACCGGAACGTAACATTCCAATTGTGCCAATTCCGCCGCTTGTGAGTGTTATCACCGCTGCCGCAGCATCACTACCGCCGCCACCTGTAATTTGAATAATAGTATTGGCTGGCGTTGTGTATCCTGTTCCTTTGGTTTTTATATCAATGGCAATTCTACTTCCTTGAATGTCTGCACCAAATGCTCTTTTTCGAACTTGATTAATGGCATCATAAGCGATAGTATTAGGGCCATCGTTTAATTCATTTTCTACTTCAGCGCGCATTAAAAGTAAATCAGAATAACGCATAACAACCCAATTGATATGTGTATACTGTCTTTCCTGAACAGCATTAGTCTGATATTCCCTGTTCCATTTTGCTACTGTCCAGCTTTCGTCTTGTTTGGTAGTTAAAAGTGCTACTTTATTACCAAGTGCATTAATGGTATAAGTTGCTATCGAGAAATCTCTTCGCTGATCTCCTTCTGTAAAACTAGTATAGAATGGTTTTGGTACCAGACATCTTCCTACAGTTGTGGCATAAAGTCCGTTTGATGTTAATGCCCCGTTGAAATACCCCACATAAGATCCGTTTTCTTTAGCTCCGGCAGAATTGTAAAAAGCAATTTGAAAAATATTTTCTGTAGGTTCTAAAACATGCTGACATTGGTTTTTAAATACCTTAGAAAAAGAAGGATTTAATTTATATGGATTTTGTGCCATAACATCATTGATTTCTTTTTGTGCTATCGTGTAATATTCTCTATAATTAGCCGGACGTTTGATAGTTCCGTCAGCACTTAATGAGTATCCTCCCGCAAACAGCGCTACTCTGGCAAGCATCGATTTTGCAGCCCATTTATTAACACGTTCGTCTGTAGGTATTTGTTCGGGCAAAAGGACAGCTGCTTCCTGCATGTCTTTTATTATTTGGGTATAAATTTCATAGCGGTCAACAAGCGCTCCTTTAAGATTATCTCCGGCTTGTGAGCTTTTTATTTTAAAAGGAACATCACCCCATAAGCGTACTAAATCTGAATAATAAAAACCACGCAGGAATTTAGCTTCGCCAATATATCTGTTTAACTGATCTTTTTCGGCTTGGGTTCCATTTGCGTACAAATCCATTTGGGGGATTCTCTCAATTACGACATTGGCTCTATCGATACCTTCGTACAATTTACTCCATGCGCTATAAAAAGCAGTCGTTTGCGAAATTCCCTGATAATGTGCTACTGTTCGCCAGTCATCAGAACTTAAACCGCTGATCTGGCTAATATCAGTATCAGCATCAAAAACCAACGAAATATTCCACCCATAACTATCCAGAGACGACATAGGTTCATAAACACCTAATGCAGCCATATTGGCTTCTTTGGCATTGGTAAAAAAATTAGCAGTTGTAAAGTAGGAGTAAGGTGTTACTTCCAGTTCTTTTTCACATGAATTTAGCGGTAATAGCAGGCAAGTTATTCCAACTATTGCAATTGCTTTAAAGGAAAATATATATTTTTTCATTTTTTTAAACTTTAAATTATAGCGAAATATTTAAACCCGTAAGAAAGGATTTGCTTCTTGGGTAAGCACTAAAATCAACTCCTCTGGTGATGGCACTATTAATTACACTTACTTCCGGATCGTACCCGGAATACTTGGTAAATACATATACATTATTAGCTGTAAAATAGATTCTCAGGTTTGAAATTTTAGTATTGCTTAGCCATTTTTTTGGCAGTGTATATCCTAAACTTATGTTATTAATACGTAAGAACGAACCGTCTTCTATAATATCACTGTACAAACGGCCTGTTGTATTACCATTGAAGGCAGGATTGGTTTTTCCAACATTTAAAGCTGCTAATTCTGTAGGATCTATTACACGTTGTCCGCTTGCATTAATCGTTGTCCATCTGTCAGCATAAATGGCAAATGTGTTTAGGTTTTCCTGATTCAGTTTTGAATTGTTAAGTACATTGGCATTATAGATATCATTGCCTACGGAGAAATCCAGGAAGATACTAAGATCTAATCCTTTATAACTAAAAGTATTGTTTAAACCTCCTGTATATTTAGGATTAGAATCTCCTATGATAGTTCTGTCTAAGTCATTGATTACTCCGTCTGGTTTGCCATTTGGACCGCTAATATCCTTAAATTTAATAAATCCCGGCTGTACTGCGACATTATCACTAACTACTCCTGATTTTAAGGCATAAGTACTGTTAGTTGCATTATAATCAAAATCGCTTACCTGATACAAACCATCGCGAACATAGCCATACATTACGCCAACCGGTTTTCCTACTTGTAGTATGTAGTCGTTTGAAGTTGTGTAACTATTGGTTATTAATGAATTTTCTCCTTCGCTTAAAGCCAGTACTTTGGTTTTATTAAAAGCAATATTAAAATTGGTACTCCAATTAAAATCGGCCTTTTTTACGTTTATGGTATTCAGCGTAAATTCTATACCACGGTTTGATGTGGCACCAATATTCTGAAATTGTTTTTTAAAGCCTGAACTTGCCGGTACACGGGTGTTGTAAAGTAAATCTTTAGAACGATTTTCATATAACTCAGTAGTAAGCGAGATTCTTTGTTTAAAAAATCCTAAATCTAAACCGATATTGGTCGATTTAGTAGCTTCCCATTTTAATAGCGGGTTAGGAATATTGTTTTGATACGCTGTGATATTGGTTTGATTGTTAATAGGATAAGATCCGGAATTAAAAACCCCTAATGCAGCATAATTGGCGATTCGGTTATTTCCTGCCTCACCATAACTTAAACGAAATTTTAAGTCTGAAAATACCGGAAGGTTTCTCATGAAATCTTCTTCAATAATTCGATAAGCGGCAGATACTGACGGGAAATATCCCCATCTGCTATCAGCGCCAAATTTTGAAGAACCATCTGCTCTTATACTTGCAGCAAATAGATATTTATTTTTAAACGAATAACTGGTCTTAGCAAAAAACGACAGCATTTTATCATCTTCAGCAAATGTTGTTGGAATACCTGCAATGGTACCCAATTGCAGCTTGTCCCAACCTAAATTTACATCAGGAAAAGCACTTGCAGTTGCTGTAATTCCTTCGGAATAATTGTAAATATATTCCTGACCGGCGGTAACATCAAATTTATGATTTGCAGAAAATGTTTTACTATAGGTCAGTACATTATTGTAATTTAAGCGTGTAGCTATATTATTGGTAACTCCGCCATTAGGACCGCCGCTTCTGATCGCCTGAATACCTCGGGCATCATTAAAATATTTACTGTTATTATTGTTATCTGTATAGCTTACCAATCCACGATAGACTAATTCAGGTGTAATGTTATATTGAAGCTGCAAACTCATATTGATCGATCTGGTAATGGCTTCTCTTTTTTGACTGTCGATCGTAATCGACGGACTTTGAAAGATAGGTGAATCCTGATTGTCTAATGGGTCAACGACAAGGGTTTTTAGGTCTTCATCTACGCCATTTTTTCCAATGGTTGGTCGGTATTGCAGCAAAGTCTGTAACATGCTCAATCTGGCATTTCCGCCTTCACCTGTATCTAAGCCTGTTATTTTTTGATTAGAATAATTGACGATGGCATTAACAGAAAGTTTATCGGTTACATTATGAGTTACATTTAATTTTGCGATATGTTTTACAGATTCGCTGCCAAGCATAATTCCCTGATCATTGTTAACAGAATAAAATGCATTGAATCTGGTTTCGTTTCCACCGGCGCTCATGCTTATCTTGTGATATTGAGACTGAACTGCGTTTCCAAAAATTTCATCCTGCCAGTTAATTCCGGGTCTGTTTTGATAAAGAGAAGCTAATTCATCCCAGGTACCATAGTTTTTTATAAATTTCTGTAATCTTACATCATCTGTAGCGCCTTCATACATTAATTGGGTGTATTGATACGGATTCATTACGTCAAGTTTTTTGGCAATTGTTTTAATGCCCCCGTAAGTATCGTAACCAATAGTTAGTTTACCGCTTTTTGTTTTCTTGGTCGTAACCAAAACAACTCCGTTTGCACCCTGAGCACCATAAATAGAGGTTGATGAGGCATCTTTTAATACATCCATAGATTCAATATCCATGGTGTCTAAGAAGCCCAATCCACCTGTTTGCGCCACTCCGTCAACTACATACAAAGGCTCGTTGCTTTGTGTGATAGAAGTACCGCCTCTAATTCTTAGCGTAGGTTCAGCTCCGGGAGTTCCGTCAGGCATAGTAACCTGCATACCTGCGATACGGCCTTGCAAGGCTTGCGCCACGTTTTGCACCGGCATCTTTGCAATTTCTTCTCCTTTTACAGAAGATATGGCTCCGGTAATGTTTTTTCTTGACTTTGTTCCGTAACCTACAACAACTACTTCATCGAGATTGTTGGTATCGTCTATTAATTTGGTATTGATAGTAGTTCTGTTTTTAACTGGTATTTCGGTAGTTTTTGTTCCCATAAAAGTAAAAACCAATATAGCATCGGGTTTTACTTTAATTTGATAAGCACCATCAATTGATGTTGTCGTACTATTTTTGGTTCCTTTTTCATAAACAGATGCTCCCGGTAAAGGCAATTTTAGCCCATCGGTAACGGTACCATTTACGGTAATATTTTGTCCGTAAGTAACTTTACAAGTTATAAGTAACAAAAATAAAAATATAGTCCTTTTCATAATTTTTGTTTAAACCGGAATAAGTTTTATGCTTATTTCCTATTGGTGTTATTTAAATTGGTTTTGGTTTTGTGTAATAAATCAGCCACTATTTTTGATGTTGTGGAGAAAAATATAACAAATAATTAACTTGAGAAAGGGGCTGGGGAATTTTGCGACGGGTAAATAAAAATAGATTTTGAAGCGGTCGGTTGGTTTTTTTTTGATTGGTCATGTTTTTTTCGGATTTAATTAAAACAAATATAGAAATCGGGTATACATGACAGTTTTGAATACGTCCAAAAAGCTATTGATTTTGATTAATACAACGTTTTAGTTGCCCGAAAACAAAGGAGAAATCAGGTTTTGATGTTGTTTTTTTGAAATATTTTTCTAAAGAAGTACCGTATTTACTAATCAATTTTGAAATAGGGTAGTAGGATTAAAAGTTAAGCGAAATACAGGAAATTGTTAAGTTTAATAGTTGTCTTTTAAGGACCTTTTTATGGTATGGTTTGTTGATTTATTTTGATGTTTCAGATAAAACTTATTAATTTAAAATTGGCAGAATGTTTTATTCTTTAGGAAATGAAATTTAAATTTTAAAAATGGTTTTTATTTTGAATAATTAGTTTAGAATTCATAAAAACATATTGCAGAATGGCACACGGATGACACGAATTTGCTATCGCGAAAACACGGATAATCGCGGATTTTATTTCTTTTATTCTGTAGTAAAGCTGAATGTTTTAACGGGTGAAAAATGGCACACGGATGACACGGATTTGCAAGCGAAAACTTGGATGATCACGGATTTCCTCTGTGATATTCTTAGTTTTTTTTAAATGAGGTAAGCTCCGGAGGAGCGATATATTTATAGAAATCATAAAAGGATAAGGGAAAAGAGCTCCAGCGGAGCGATATATTAGTTCAATTACCCCGTTTGGTGAAATGTCTAAATGTTTTAATTGGCACCCATAGAAACATAGCATTTATGATTGTGAAAAAAGTAAAATAAAAAGAAACTCGTTTCTCACACATAGCCATGTTTGTTAATGCTAGTGAAACGCCTTTTTTAAGTTCAATGATTCTATGTTTCTATGTGTTAAAAATAATTACACCCAACGGTTTCAATTAATATTATTATATGTCACCCCGCTGGGGTTCTATTCAAATACTGTTATAATTTTCTATAAATATGGCATCCCTCTGGGATTTATTATTTTTCTTGCATAGGAAAGCTTAATGTTTTAACGAGTGAAAAATGGTACGCGGATGACACGGATCGCAAGCGAAAACACGGATAATCGCGAATTTTTGTCATTGCGAGGAACGAAGCAATCACACTATCCCGAAACCTCGGGACGTAATGAGTGTCGCTGATCTTTGCCGAGCTTCAAACGGAGATTTCTCTACCGAAGCTTCGGGATCGAAATGAAAGATTGCGGTTGTGGTAGGTTATAATTCTTTGAAAAACAATAAATTATAGATTAGGGAATGTTTGAATAAGAGCAAAAAAAAGACGTCTAAAATAACTCTTAGACGTCTGCGAAAACATAAATTCTTAATTTTTTTTAATCCTGTAAATTGGCTTTTACATCGCTTTTTTTGCCATCAATACTAATGCTCAGGTTAATAATTCCTTTCTCGAAATCATTGCCAGTATTTGGTTTTATACTAATTTCGGGAGTTTTATTACCCTCAAACGGATATAAGATATTTATAAATTGTTGTGTTGCAGCATCTTTTTTTGCCTTCTCAAAAACAAACGCAGGTCTGGCAATTTCTTTTGCGTAGGAGTAAGATACTTTTCCTTCTTCTTCATTCAGCGTTACTTTGTCTGTGTTTAAAGATTGAATCAAAAGGTTGTTTCCATCTTCATAAGTGGTATAGACTTTATTATTTGTTTTATCAAAAACAGGTTTGCTGTCTTCTTTTAATTGAAAATGAGCTCCTAAATTTCCGGTGGCTTTGCCAATGGCTTTATCAATAATTATAAAATATTTTTGATCAACAAAAAGTACTGTACGTTGGTGGTTTAAATCTTTGTAACTAGGATTTGTGTAGGTTAAGATGTCCAGGTTTTTACTGGTTTTCCACTTGTTTTGTTCGGCTTTGGTAATGATCATATTCTCATTATTCAATGTCAGAGTAGAATGTACTCTTGTTTGTCGGTACCAGTTTCTCATTTTAGTCACTTCGGCGTCACCGCTGTAAATATAACAGCCGCTATCCGGAGTAAAATTGCGTCCTTTTATCCAAAGCTCAAAAGTTCCGTTGTCTGGCTGAGCGTGAAATTCTGCCGGTGGACCCGCTTTTACAACCATTATGGTAGCTTTATCATTCCATCCGTTTCTAAAAGTATAAAACCCTCCATTTGGGAATCCATTTGATAAATAATCGGGTAATTTTCCTGATTTTCCTTCTGTAGCATAATATTGAATAAGTCCATCATCTGGAAACATTTTGGACCATGCAGCAAATTGTTTTATTCTAACATTTTTATCGACAACCCAAGTATCGCCAAACATAGGGCAATTGTAATCGGGAAAAGAGATATTGGCTGTAACCAGTATCATTTTCTCAATTGTTTTAATATAAGATTCGGGAAATTCTTTTGCTACACCTGCCATTTTTGCAGCATTATAGGCTTTCGTAAAAATTTCGATACAACCTACATGATAAGTTGGCGAAAGTTCCCATTGCACACCATCGGCAAGAACTTGTAGTTTTATTTCGCGGTTCAGGATTTCGATTCCGCTTTTGCGCCATTCAGTAGCTTGTTTAAATTCCGGAAAAAATGCTCCTGCGCCCAAAACACGTTGCGCTTCAAATAATAGGTGATTGCCTTCCTTACTGTAATTTTGAGGAATATAAGCTGTTTGTTTGTTGAAACTGTTTAAAAACTCCAACAAAAATGATGGTGTAAAATTTGGAGAAACTACAAACAAATTAAAGATTCCCGGAAGACTTTGTATGCGTTCTGATACTTCTAGCGGACGCCAGGCGAAACGGTCATTTTCTTCAGAACGTCCAAGATAATTTTTCTTTTCCCAATCTCTAAACTGAAAAACCCATTCTTTGGCGTATTTTTCATCAGCAGAACTTCTGTATGCCAATCCCATAGAAGTCCACCACGCAACACGGTGCAGCTGCCAACGCACTTCATTGTCTTTTATAGGCCAGTAATCCCAGTTGATATCTGTTCCGTAATCAAAAAAACCGTATCCTTTATGCGGTTGAAATTTATGCAATAATGCATTATCTGCTTTTTCCTTATTGGCATTTCCAATATCTTTTCCTCTAAAACGCGCTTCATCTCCTACATTAAAATCAGGATGTCTGATCGTTTTACGGTTGCGGTAATAACTTAGTAATTCATTTGCGGCGGCATCATATTTACCTTCGGTATACAACTGCTTTGTTTTCTCTAAACCCGGATAGAATAGGTTGATATTATCAAAACTTGCCTTGGTAATAGGCATTTCCTGAGCGTGGGTTATATATCCTGCTAATAGCATGAAAAATAATGCTGTGATTTTTTTTAAATTATTCATCATATTTCTAATTAATATAAATGTGGTTAGTGGTAGTTTTTTTAAATTAATCTAACAATTCAGCAAATGAACTGGTTTTAAAATATATTTAAATATAATCCCTACGGGATATTTTATCCGGTCGATGTCTTGTTACCAATATTTAAATCCTAACGGATTGTCTTTTTAAGTCCTATTTTTCTGGAACTCTTTTTCAAAATAGATAAATATCTAAAAATTATATCTCGGAGAGATTATATATTGGTAACAAATCATTAGAAGTAGAATAATTGTCCCATAGGGACTAAACATAATTAATTTTGCAACCTGAAATGTTTTTTAAAAGTTAAATTTTGTTTTATGTTACTGGTTTTATTATTTATTGTTATCGTGATATCAATTATTCCTTTGGCCAGATTATGTCCTGCATTTTCCGTTGTTTTTATCACGGGCGGAGTAGTGTCATTGTAAGGATATAATATCGAAATAAAGCCTTGTGTAATGTCATCATTTTTACCTTTTTCGAAAACAAAAGCAGGACGTGCAGTTTCTTTTTGGTATTGATAGGATACAAAACCGGGTTCTGCTTTTGCATTTACTTTGTCCTTGTTTACAACTTGTATCAGGAGGTTATTGCCATCGCTATAATTGGTTGTAATGCTATTGTTGCCAATATCTACAGTTGCTTTGCTGTCTTCTTTTAAATTATAATGAATGCCCAGATTGCCTTTGGCGGTTCCTATTGCTCTGTCGATAATTACAAAAAAAGTTTTATCAATAAAAAGAAAAGTTCGCTGATGGTTTAAATCTTTGTAACTCGGATTTGTGTAAGTAAATTGCTGAACATCACCATCCGGTTGCCATTTATTTACTTTTGCATCGTTATTGATGTTTTTATTATCAAGAGTCAGGGTTTGGTGTGCCTGAGTAGAACGGTACCAGTCTCTTTTTGAATTTTCCTGATTGCCAACATTGGCATAGATAAAACTGCCGGAATCCGGAGTAAAATCACGGCCATTTACCCAAAGGACAAAATTGCCGTTGTCAGGATGAGAGTGAAACTCGGCTGGCGGCCCAGCTTTTATTTGCATTACGGTAGATTTTGTATCCCAACCGTTTCTAAAAGCATAAAATCCTGCGTTTGGTAAACTGCTCGAAAAATAATCAGGTTGTTTGCCTGACTTGCCATCTGTTGCGTAATATTCGATCACTTTGTTTTGAGGAAAAACGGTTGCCCAAAGCTGATAATTTTTGAGCATAAGCGGTTTATTGGTTAAAAACGAATTCCCGTACAACGGAAATGTATAATCCGGAAAGGAATATTTGCCCACAGCCAGTACCATTTTTTCAACCAGATTGTGATACGTTTCAGGAAATTCTTTTTCTGATCCGTTTAATTGTGCAATTTGCAAGGCATCCAAAAATATTTTGATGGTTCCAATATGGTAAGAAGTAGATAACTCAAACTGAACACCATCTGGCAATACTTGTTTTTTAATCTCTTCGTTTAAAACGGTAATGCCGCTTTTACGCCACGCTGTAGCTTCCGGCATTTCAGGAAATGAGCTTCCGGCATACATTAAATGAAGCGCTTCATACAAACGATGATTGCCAACATCTGTATAATTGTTCATTACATAATTGGCCTGTTCATTATAAGAATTTAAAAATTCCATTAAAAAAGCAGGAGTAAAGTTGGGAGAATTAACGAATAAATTAAAAAATCCTGACCAGTGATTCAGCCTGAACGAGACTACAAACGCTTTCCAGGCATAGTCTTTATCATCTGGGTAAGCACCTTGTTTATTTTTGCTGATCCAGTCACGCATTTCAAATATCCATTCTTTGGCGTATTTTTCGTCGCCTGTACTGCGATATACAACTCCTAAAGATTCCCAAAAAGCAGTTCTGTGCAAAAAAGTAGTCAACAACTGATCTTGTACAGGACGATATTGCCAGTTGATATCCTTGCCATAATCATACGCAGGATAACCTTTATGGGGCTTGAATTTGTGTTCTAAAATATCATTGGCAAGTTGCAGCGTATTTTCATTCACTTTTTTACCGGCAAATTTGGCGTTGTCTTCAAGATTAAAATCCAAGTGTTTTACATTGGTTCGAGTGCGGTAATATTGCAAAAGTTTTTTGGCAGCCTCGTCATATTTTTTGGCTGCTACTAATTCTTTTACTTTTTCAAGCCCTTTACTTTCTAAGTTAATAGCGGCAAAACTTGATTTATCGATTTTTGCTTCCTGCGCAAAAGTGTTTTGAGCAAGAAGTATGATAAATACAAAAATAAATGTGGTTTTTATAATTTTCATCTCAGTTGGCTAAATTACGATTTCTGCGAGAAATCAATTTTTTTGATTGTAGCGTATCTTTTTAAAGCTTCCAGATAGTAATAATCAGCGTAATCAAGTGGCGTATCAATCTCTGAATTGTATAAAAAAGCACCTACGCTATGTTTTAGTAAAAAGAAGCTATTTTCGCCCGGTTTTGCTAAATAAGCATCTGATGATAGCGATTTTAATATATCCTCGGCATAGTTTAAGTACTTTTTTCCGTCTTTTGCCTGAGTGCTCAAATCTAATAAAGCCGATGCTATTACGGCAGCTGCAGACGCATCTCTTGGCGCACGTTCAGCAGTATCTAAGGCATTATGTACATCAAAATCCCAAACCGGTACTTTATCTTTTGGCATTCGTGGATGGTTCATAATAAAAGAGGCAATATGTTCTGCTTGTTCCAGAAACTTTGGATTTTTAGTATTGGCATAACACAAGGTATACCCATATAATCCCCAAGCCTGACCACGCGCCCAAGCCGATTCGTCTGTAACACCCTGATGTGTTGCTTTGCGCAATACTTTGCCTGTTTTTGGATCATAATCAACCAAATGATAAGAACTGTAATCTTTTCTAAAATGGTTTTTCATAGTGGTTAAAGCGTGCGTAGTAGCGGCATCAGTATATTCGGGTTTGTTAAATTGATTGGCACTCCAATATAAATATTCGAGGTTCATCATATTATCGATAATTACAGGATAATGCCACCATGCAAAGTCCCAGGAACGAATTGTACCCACTGTTGGACTAAAACGGGCATAAAGATTTGCAGCGCCATCTGCCAAAACGGGAAGGTAAATTTTGTCTCCCGTAATTCTGTATGCATTTCCGTAAGAACAAAAAAGCATGAAACCCACATCGTGAGTATTTTTTATATTTCGAATAGAATCCAATGCGAGCGTAAACTTTTTTGCTTCGTTTTCTAATGTTTTGTCTCCTGTAAGTTCATATCCGTACCAAAGACTTCCGGGAAAGAAACCCGTTGTCCAATCGGTTAAGCCGGCTAATCTTACCGTTCCGTCGGGATTTACAGAACGCGGATTTTTCCCCGGTTTATAAGTTTGTGCCGCTTTGTTTAATTGAAACTGAATTACCCCAGTTGTTTTTTTAAACCAAGCCAAAGAAGTATCATCAGGATTGGGCTGGGCAAAAGCACTTAAGGTAACGGTGAAAATGGCAAGAAATAGGTTAAAGGTTTTTTTCATAGTTGAATCGTTTATATCTGTACTCTTTTTGTTTGAATATTTTATAAAGCGAAGTTAAACGGGAGGTTGAAAAAGGACTTTCAGTTTTTATTATAAATGTTTTGAATTTGTGTAAATATTGTCTCCGGAGGATTTTAAGAGACGAAATCCCAGTTATTGAGCAATAATTGTTTTGTTATCAAAATGAGAAGATTTTATCATTTTGATAGCTGTATTAATCGTCTATAAAATACTGTGTTTTTTTTAAGTGTTTGATAATCAGTAGTTAATTTGTGTGACTTGTTTAGGATGTTGTATTTGGTATCTAATTTGAATATAAGATGCTGTATTTCTAATAAATTCAATACTTAACATTATTAATAAAACGGGAAATACGTTAAACCAAATATGAAAACCCAACAGAATATTATAGATTTTGCAGGAAAGGATTTCCTGCTATCAGAGCCATTTCAAAATAAAACAACTTTACTAAGCAACAATCAGATTGCTGAAAAGCTGCTCGATTTTACGATTGAAGCAACGAATGCGAGCCACGTTTTGTGGATCAAAGAAATAAGCGATATGACATTAGCATCTGCTTTAGCTCGCGGAACTGGTATCTCCGGCCGTTCTCCGGAATTGCTTGAGGAAAAAATTAAAAAAGGCGAAGCAATTATCGCTTTTGCAACAGATGGGCGATGGGCAGGTTTCTCTTTTATCTCTTCCTGGGATAATGGTCAGTTTGTTTCTAATTCCGGATTGATTGTAGCGCCTGAATTTAGACACACAGGTCTGGCAAAAAAGATTAAAAGAAAGATTTTTGAGTTAAGCCGCCAGAAATATCCTGACGCAAGGATATTTAGTCTGACTACCGGGCTGGCAGTTATGAAAATGAACCATGAACTGGGTTTTGAACCCGCTACTTATTCAGAGTTAACTACTGATGATGTTTTTTGGGAAGGATGTAAGTCTTGTATCAATTGCCCGATATTAATGAGTAAAGAGAGAAAAAACTGTTTGTGTACAGCGATGGTTTATAATCCTAAACATACTATCTAAGACGAAAGGAACAAATTGAAGACACAAATATTCAGGATTGCTGCTCTTTGATTTGCTGGTTATTCATTGAATTTTGTGTCGGAGTGAGAGAATAAAATTCAGAAGGCATAAAAAAGTCCGTTTTTTTACGAAATCCTGATTGGAAAATTTGTAAAAAGACGGACTTTTTAGAATTTGAAATCTATTCTGGGAAATTAAAATCCTGAACAGATGATTTCTATTGGTATATTTATTTTATCGAATTTTTTTTAGAATTGTAGTGACTTCAATGATTTCATTATGCAAAATATTAATCTTATCCAGGGTTTCAGAACTAAATTGTCCGCGGAAGGCTTCTTTCTCAATAATAGATACATAATTACTTAAATCCTTAAGCAGGAATATATCAAGACTTGACTTCATGTTATGCGAAAGTCTTTTAACGGTATCTATATCATTATTATTAATTGCCAATCCTAAAAGGGTTATTTCATTGGGGATTTTTTCTAAAAAAAGGTCAATCATATCTTGTCTAAAACCTAAATCACCAAAAGATACTTCTTCTAAGAAAGAAAGATCTATTTTCCTTTTCAATACAAGGGTAACATCTTTGCTCAACGCCATTTTTATAGCCTCTAAAAGTGCTTCCTGTTTAAAAGGTTTTGGTACATAAGCATTCATTCCTTCATTATAACAGCGTTCCTGTTCGCCAACAAGAGAGTGCGCGGTCATGGCAATAATAGGAATGTTTAATTTCATTGTATTCCTGATGTACTGTGTAGTTTGATAACCATCTTTGACAGGCATCTGAAGATCCATTAGAATTAGATCATATTTATTTTTTGATAAAAATTCTATTCCTATTTCTCCATTTCCTGCAATATCCAATTCAAAACCAAAATTACGGATAACGTTTTTTACCAGTTTTTGATTAAGAAAATTGTCTTCGCAAAGAAGGATTTTTAGTTTTCCTAAATTATAATCTGATAACGGCAGGTTTACTGTCTCAATATAATTTGCTTTTTTATAGTTAAGCACAAAGAAAAATTCAGAACCGCGTCCAGGTTTACTTTTTACCTGAATTTCGCCATTTTGCAATTCAATTAATTGTTTTACAATATTAAGGCCAAGTCCCGTACCGCCAAATCTTCTGGTAGTACTTTCTTCTGCCTGGGTAAATCGTTCAAAAATATGCTCAAGCTTTTGCTCTGGTATTCCAATACCGGTATCTTTTATAGAGAATTTAAGCGAATAATGTTCGGCAGTTTCTTCGATATTTTTTACGGAAACAGTTACTTCGCCTTCTTCAGTAAATTTAAGGGCATTGCCGGTTAGGTTTACTAAAATCTGGTTAAGTCTTCCCTGATCACCAATAACGATTTCAGGCATATCAGCATCAAGAAAGAGATTAAATTCGACCGCTGCAGGCACTTTTACTTTTAGTAAATTATAGATGTGTTTAAGCGAGTTTTTTAGATTAAAGGGCTGTTCATCAATCGTTAAATTACCAGATTCGATTTTCGAAAGATCAAGAATATCATTTACGATTAAGAGTAAGTTTTCCTGTGCAATTTGCATACTTTCAATATAATCGCGCTGAACAGCATTTAGATTTGTTTGGTCTAAAAGATCTGTAAAACCCATTATCGCATTAAGTGGCGTCCTGATCTCGTGACTCATATTAGCTAAAAAACTATCTTTTGCCAATACAGCACGCTGGACAATTTTTTTCTGAGCAGCTAATTCAAGGTTCTTAGTTCTTAGTTCCAGTTGGTTGATCACATGCTTTGCAACAATAGAGAGCGCATTGAGCTGGTTTTCGCTCAGCTCTTTAGAAACATGGTCGATAGCACAAATAGTTCCGATGTTATAGCCATCAGGCGTGGTTAGCGGAATACCTGCATAGAATCTGACTTTGAGACCGTCAACAACATTTGGATCATTTTTAAAACGTTCGTTTAAATACGTATCACGAATTTCAACCGTTTTTGATTCCATAATGGTATATCGGCAGAAAGTAATTTCGCGTGGTACTTCTGATGCACCAAGTCCAATTTCAGATTTAAACCATTGTCTGTTTTTATCTATAAAAGAAATATGCGCAATAGGAACATTACAGATGTAGGCAACCAGTTTAGTTGCATCATCAAAAGCATATTCAGGAAGCGTATCAAGGATATTGTATCGCTTTAATGCTGCCAGACGTTCTGACTCATTATGCGGTAGGGGACTTTCAGGATTATTCATTATTTGGGGCGGTAAAATACAAAAATAGAAATAATATTGATATTTTCTTTAAATCTCGCATGAAATGGCCTGTAAAGGAAAAACTTAACATGTATTTATCTTTCAAAAAACAGTAAGGCTTTATTTTTACCAGCCGGATCAGCTGCTGTTTTTTAATATTATTGTGCTTATTAGCTATTTTTGAAAAAAGTTAAGAACTGAAAAAACAATTATCGGTTGATTTTTATAGATTTGTAAAATCTGTACATTCCCAAAAACCGATTGGGAAACAATTATAAAATTTAAAGACAATGAAATCTGTTACTTCAATTTTTTTATTTTTAATGTTTGTCCATTCAAATTCATATGCACAACTGAGTTCAGATAAAATATTCGAAAGCTTTAAACAAGGAGAACGCACAAACTGTTCGTCGATTGCTTTTATCAAGGCTGCTCTAAATGTTTACGGATTAAACGATCTTTTTATAGTTGAAAAGGTAAACGACAGCTTAAATAAAATAACACTAAAGAATGATGCATCATTTAATTTGAAAAATGATGAAATCAATAAAGCTAAAATTTCTGCCGGTTTTGTATTTATAAAGGACAATTGCGAAAGTGAAAAAATAACAGATTATGCAATATTGACTTATGCTGTGATGGCAAAATATAAGCAAATTATCGACAAGGAGGCTACTTTTAATAAGGCATTAGAGGATCTTGAGGATGGTGCAGTATATACACCAACTATTTATAAATATTTAGGATTTAAAATAGGCAAACAAATAGAAAAACTAAAACGACAATCAGGCAGTGAGTTTTGCGGCGTTGTTGCCTGGTCTACAGCACACGCAGTTTTTGTTTGTGAAGAGTTTATGGATTATTATGGAAACAAAAAAAGTATATGGATAAAATATCCGGGACGTTTTAGAATAATCAAGTCCTAGCAATCATTTTTTAAACCTGTAGATCGTATCTTATTTACGCAGGCTGACGGAATAGGGGAATAGCAATTCTTTAAATTTAAAAAAAAAGAATTTAATACAGTTGTATTTTAAGTTAATTTATATATTTTTGTTTTTATCAACAACCAATTACACAAAAAAAATGAAGAGTAAGATTATTTTACTAGGTGTCCTTTTCTTCCTGACAACTGGCGCTATTTCAGCACAAGCAAAAAATGCTCCAAGAAGTATTATCAGTACAACAGCTCTAATTCGCAAATATCATGATCAAAAAGAATTGAGTGGTATGCAAAAAGGAGAACTTTTAGAATTATACATTGAGCGTATTAAAGTTTTAGTAAAAACCCTGCCTTATATTGCTTTGGTTACTAAACCGGGTGTTACAATGGCAGACTTAGGTATTCCGGACGATGGTGTACACAAAAAGATATTAGAATCTCAGGCAGCCGGAACTACGACTTTCTTAGATACTACAGTAGAATTTCAGAGAAAGATGATGCCATATTCTGATAAAGGAAATCTTATCGCAGCCATCTTATTTTATGAAAATACATTAAAATCTTTGCACGAGTTCAATGAATTGAATGAAATGTAATTAAGCAATAGAAATAAAAGAAAAACAAAAATCCCATTTCGTTTGAAATGGGATTTTTGCTTTTATATAATAAATAAACCCTGAATCCGTTATTCCTTTTGTTAGTTCATAATTAATAAGATACAATCGTGTATTTAAGCCTGACAGCCATTTTTTCTGATATTTGTTTTATTTTTATATTCAGATGTTTGCATATAAAATCCGAGTATCTTTGGGCATGATTAAAATAAGAATATTACCGGCTCTTCTTTTTACAATTCAGAATTTTCATTTTGATTCAACATATTATCATAAACAAAATTTAATGAATTAATAATCTTCATTATTAGTTCAAACCCCTTATTAGGCTTTAATTAGTTCCACACTCAACCTTAACAACTGTACACTATATGACATTGATATCCAAAGAAAAATTTTCTGAAATTGCTGGTCTCTCTAAAATTCCTATTCCGGGATTACCTTCTTATTTAATGAAAGTAATGAAAATAAACAATCTAAATACGATTGTAAAAGAGGCAGGAAATCTTGAAGGTGCAGATTTTGCTAATCATGTCTTAGAGAAAATTGGTGTAGAAGTGCAGTTAGATGCCACCGAATTATTAAATATTCCCACCGAAGGAGCTTTTATAGTAGTTGCAAACCATCCTTACGGAGGTATAGAATCATTGGCATTATTAAGTACTCTTGCAAAAATACGTCCTGACACAATGTACATGGGGAATTTCTTATTGAAGAAAATTCCAAATCTTGAAAAATGTATTATTGCAGTAAATCCGTTTGAAAACGTGCAAAATTCTGCAAGTATTACAGGACTTAAAATGACACTGAAAGCTCTTGGAGAAGGAACTCCGGTTGCCATATTTCCTGCGGGAGAAGTTTCTTCGTATAATTTTAAAACGAGTCAGATTACAGATCCGGAATGGCATCCTGTAGTTGGTAAAATTATAAGTAAAGCCAATGTGCCCATTTTACCTATATACTTTCATGGTAACAATGGTTTTTTCTTTAGTATGCTAAAGTCAATTCATCCTATGCTGCAGACTTCAAAACTAATCTCTGAACTTTTTAATAAGCAAGGGCATATTTTGAAAATTACAATAGGCGAAAAGATTTTTTTAAATGAAGGAAAAGGTAAAGCGTTTGATCCTTTATTATTAAATAATCTTAGAAGCAAGCTGTACGCACTTAAAAATCAATTGCACAATTAATTGATTCTGGATTTTTATGCCGGTATTTATAAATAACGGTAAGGAAAATTGAGATCGATTTAGAAGATAAAGAACATCAAAATAAACAAATCTCCAAAGTCATTTGATTAGGAGGTTTTTTTGTTTTAAAGAATATCTAGAATAATTCCAGTTGATTATTAGGGTTTGCAGGTTTCTTTTTGGGAGGTTTAGCATCTCCAAAAATAGTTCTTCCGCCATATTTGTGCGATTCATCGCGTTCTCTCTGAATCAATGCATCAAAGTTAGTGTTGGGCGTAAAGCTTTCTTCTGCTTTTCTTGATATTTCAGATAGTTTCTGAATGGCTTGTATTTTGTCACTGTTTCCTATTTTAGCACGATTAATTGCTCTTTGTAAAGTGTCTATTGTTTCATCATAGATTTTTACAGGAACAGGAAACGGATGTCCGTCTTTTCCTCCGTGCGCAAATGAAAAACGAGCAGGATCATCAAATCGGGTAGGAGTACCGTAAATTATTTCACTAACCAATGCTAATGACTGCAAGGCTCTTGGTCCCATTCCTTTTAAAAGTAATAGTTCTTCAAAATCCTCCGGTTTATTTTCATGTGTTGCCCAAAGCATGGCACCAAGTCTTTTCATATTTACATCTTCCATCCTGACATCGTGATGCGCCGGCATAGAAAGATATTGCATCTCCTTGATAATTTTTGTTGGAGATTCTTTTGATAATTCTAAGATACCTTCTCTGGATTTTGTGGCAGCATGAGCAGTAAGATTTAAAATAGTGCCTTGATTTTCGCCATAAATAAAGGTATGTGGTTCATTTATAAAAGATTTTAAATCTTGCGAATGCCAATGGTATCTCCTGGCTGTTTGTGAGTTGGGATTCATTCCTTGCTGAATAACGGCCCATTGCCCTTTATTGTCGACAATAAAATTATGCTGGTACAATTGAAATCCGTCCTGAATGGCTGTATTATCAACTTTGGCAGTTAACCTGCTGCAATTTGCGAGATTATTACCATCAAGTCCGGTTTTTTCGCCTACAAATAAAAGTTCCTGAGGTGTTAGCAGAGAATTTTTGCCTTTGCCCCCGCAAATGTATATTCCAAGTTCTTTTGAATGTGGATTTACTGATTTTTTTAGTGCTCCAAGTACAGATGTTGTAATCCCGGACGAATGCCAGTCCATGCCCATTACAGCACCAAAACTCTGAAACCAGAAGGGATTACTTAGTTTGCTGATTACCTCAGAAGTAGAAAA
This sequence comes from Flavobacterium sp. NPDC079362, assembly GCF_050267765.1. Taxonomy (NCBI): domain Bacteria; kingdom Pseudomonadati; phylum Bacteroidota; class Flavobacteriia; order Flavobacteriales; family Flavobacteriaceae; genus Flavobacterium; species Flavobacterium sp. NPDC079362. The sequence goes on from NZ_JBNNFM010000026.1 coordinate 62,192, forward strand.
TTCCATAGCAATTGTTTCTACAATAGCCAAACCAAGTTTAGACATACGCTCAGCAAGCCATAACGGAACGTGTCCATAATGTAAGGGAAGATCTGCTGTACCGGAACGTTTCATCTGATGGGATTTGTATTGGTACAAAAATAAGCAAAAATATTGCTAAATAATTAATGCATTGTACATTGATTATTTAGCAATAGCTGTAGCAATTCTTTTTTGTCACTTGAAAAGCAGCAATTAAGAATCTTATTTTTAGCAATAGATAGAAATAAAAAGTGATGCGGATATTTTCTAAAAAGCATACAAATAGTTAATAAAAAATACTTGGTCTTATATCAGTTTTATAACTGTATAATTGCCAATTCAGGTCACTTACTTTCCAGACCCTTTCATTCGGTTTTGACTTCTCATTAAGCTGTAATCACAAACCCCGTTTACAGTATATTCTATTTTGTATTCGGACAGAAGTTGCGTAATTATTTCCATTGTAGCATTTTCATCCAGACCAATTTGTATACCAAGATCAATAACATTATGATGTCCGTTACTTTTTATTAAAGCTTCCAGAAATTTATCCTTATCTCTCATCCGTTTTATTTTTTTTTGAAATGCAGTTGTTATTTTTACAAAACTATACATTAAATGTTTACCGTTCATGGTTGATATTTTATGAATTGCCATTTACAGGAAAAATATTTTCGTATACTAATTCCGGATTGTGATGCTCATCTCTCCTAATATCAACAAACTTGCTCCACATGCTATTTGTTTCCTCTTTTACAGATTCACGAATTACGCTGCCTTGTGTTTGTTGGCAAAAAGCTTTTTGACAAATGGCAAGGATTATTAATAAAAGGTATAATAAAAATTTTGTGATCATAATTAGAGTTTATTAAATGCTTAGTTAAGAATCATTATTATGAATACTGAAGGAGAGACTGTATATCGTTGTAAATATTGCCCGAATAATTATTGATTATTCTTTAACCATTCTAAACGTCTTTGGTCCGGAAGATGGGTAATTTTAAAATCTTCAAAAATAGCAGTAAAACCTTTTCCGTCAGGGCTTGCCGCCATCATACCAACTTGTACGGTTTTATATTCCGGAAAATATACTGTGTTTGTCATCGTATAGTTGATTCCGTCGATTGAATAAAAAATTTCAACCGCATCAAGTCGGCGTACCGCTTTCATCCATACGTTTTTAGGTTTTTCTTTTAATCCCATTACACTCCAGGAACTTTTATCGATCGTATGAACGGTACTGATATTATAAACACCGTCTACATATTCGACCCCTGTTTTGATATAATTGTTTTCATCTATTCGTAACATCAGGCAAACCTGGTCGAATCTGGTTTTATAAACGCCGCTCATTTTTACAACTACTTCAAATTCGCCGCTTCTTTCTGTATAACGAAATGGTCCGTCGTAAACTGTGAATCCGTAATGGCTTTTGTTCCAGTAATCAGATTGCGGCGTAACCTGCATGGTAAGCTTATTGTCTTTTATTTCCCACTCAGCCGGCTCATTGAGCCAGTTCATTGAATTTAATTTTTGAGCATTTACTTTTACAGCCATAATGCCTATAAAGATTAAAACTAAGTGCATTCTGTTCATGATTTCTTAAATTTGAATTTTATTAATAATTTACAAAGTAGGGGATTCGTTATTTTTCTAACAATAGTTATTTATAACCATTTTACGTCAGAACGAAATATTTTTCTATTTTTAACGATCTTTATAGTAATTCGATACTATTAGAAAATAAATGAATTACTATTATGAATCCCATCTCGAAATTAGAAGATAATTTTTCTTTTGAATTTATTGACAGCCCGGATACGCGAAGAGAAGCGCTGGAAGAAGCTATTAATACAATGAAGGAATATGTAAAAATAGATCATTCAGTAGCTGTACTATCTGATTTGGCAGATAACAAAAGTTACATTTTTACGGGTGATTTTGGAAGTTTTTTTGAAATGGATACTTCGGGATTTTTAACTATTGATTCTATTTGGGAAGAGGATATTTATCAGCGCATTCATCCTGAAGATCTTTTTGAGAGACATCTTTTAGAATTGGAGTTTTTTAATTTCTTAAAAACGGTAGCGCCTGAAGAGAGATTGGCTTATGCTACTAAATGTAAAATCAGGACTTTGAATGCAAAAAAGGAATACCAGCGTATTTTGCATCGTAGTTTTTATCTAAAAAACAGTTCAGAAGGCGGTTTGTGGCTTGCGGTTTGTCTCTACAATTATTTATTTGAAAAAAATGGATCTGCAACCGGCATTGACGGGAAGATCGTGAATACCAAAACAGGGGAAAGTTTTCATGTTGACACGTATATAAACTGTATTAATTTGCTGACACTGCGTGAAAAAGAAATTTTATCATTGATTAGTAAAGGCGAAATCAGCAAGGAAATTGCGGCTCAGTTGAATATAAGTATCAATACTGTAAACAGGCACAGACAGAATATATTAGAAAAACTTCAGGTAAATAATTCTATTGAAGCGGTACGAACTGCAGATGCTTTGAATTTGTTACAGATTTAGTTTTGTTGTCTTCTTTGATCCGGAGAATATAATTGCAAGTGCTAATATTCCTAAAATTGATCCTGCTACAATTAATACTATATTGTGCGCGCCCTGGAAAGCGATCATTGCCGCATTTTTCATTTCCTGTTGTTTGGCAGCGTCAAGGTTATTGGCTATAATAAGTACATCGCTAATTGAATTATATGACTTATTACCAATCTCTGATAATAAATCTTTGCTTATAGAGAATTTTCTAATAAAAACCTGTGATAGTACGATTCCAAAAAAGGCAATTCCTAAACCTGTACCCAGCTCATATGCAATTGATTCCATAGAACCTGCAGTTCCGGCTTTGTCTATTGGTGCAGTCGCCATGATTGAATTTGTAGCGGCCATTAAAATCATTCCCAGACTAAAACCTAAAACAACCAGCCAGCCAAATACGGGAATGGTCAAAGAGCTGAAATTTAGAGTACTCAGCATAAAAAACGAAAATGAGGATATGAAAAGCACCGTAATAATTAGTTTTCGAAAACCTATTTTACCAATTAAATAACCGGTTAAGGGTCCTGCCAAAGCTGAAGAAAAAGCAAAAGGAATCATGAATAATCCTGCGTTTATGGGGCTAAACTTATGTACAAACTGCAATTCTTGTGCTAATAAAAATTCGAATCCAACAATAACAGCCATCGGTACAAAACACAATAACATAGCAAACAAAATCTGCTTGTTTTGCAGTAAGGATATATCGATCATTGCGGTATCTGTATTCTTTTGTTTTTTGAAGAACCATCTTAATAATAAAAAACCAAATAATCCGGCTATCGCAGAAACATATAAAGACTGATTTTCTTTAAAAATACTTTTTAGTGCGTACACGAAAACAATCACGCCAATTAATAACAAACAGGCATCTTTAAAAATCCAGGGTTTTTTAGGATCTGAAATGCCATTGGGAACACCAAACCAAATTAACGGAATAACGATTAACAATAACGGAATATTAATAAGAAATACGGCTTCCCATGAATAATACTCTACAAGTATCCCGCCAATTAACGGTCCTATTGCGGCTCCCATAGTTCCTACAGCAGCCCAAATTCCTAAAGCACGGCCACATTTTTCCTGGTCCGGAAAAGTCTGACGGATAATAGCGAGTGTTACGGGCATAATCATTGAACCTCCCAATGCTAGTAATGCGCGGGATAAAATTAAATAGAGAGGCTGGGTAGATAAGCCGGCAAATAAAGAGGCTAAAGCAAATATACTGACTCCAAAAATCAAGATTTTTTTATGACCAATTTTATCTCCCAATACACCCATTGGCAAAAGTAAACCTGCCATTATTAAGGGATATGTATCTATAATCCAGATTACTTCATTGCCTGTTGCGCCTAAAGAAAGCGTAAGTGAAGGAATCGCTATATGCAAAATAGTTGCATCTATGGTTACGGGAATAAGCGCAAGAATAATAATTGCAAGTATCAGCCATTCGTTTATTTTAGCTTTTTTCTTTGGCGATCCAATTAATTTATTCATAATCCTGCTCTCTTTATATTATAAATACAAAGTAAGGTTAAAATAAAGGGAACAGGTTATTAAAAACACCAAAATCACTAGCTCCAAAAGAGATTTGGTTCTTTTTGAACTATTCGTAAAACTTCACTTTTCCTGTTTCTACGTCATAAAGTGCCCCAATTATTTTAATTTTTTCCTGTTGCTCTAATTCAGCAATAATAGGACTTTCTTTTCTTACTCTTTCGATAGTAAGATGTACGTTGATTTCAGTAACATTTTTTACAAAATCTGCATTCGAACCATCTCTGTTTTCTTTTGTAGTTTTTTCGTTTAAAATGGCTGGTTGTATCTTATGGAGTAAAGTCGTTAAATTTCCCATTTCAACATGATTACAAGCGCCGGTAATAGCACCACAATTAGTATGGCCCAGTATTATTAAAACCTTAGTACCTGCCATTTTTGTGGCAAATTCCATACTGCCCAAAATGTCTTCGTTGAGGATGTTTCCTGCGATACGAATGCTGAAAATATCCCCTAATCCCTGATCAAAAATAAGTTCGGCAGAAGTCCTGCTGTCGATACAGCTTAAAATAGTAGCAAAAGGAAATTGCCCGTTAGAAGTTTCATTTACCTGCTGTAATAAATTACGGTTTGCTTTTAGATTGTTTACAAATCTTTCGTTACCCAGTTTTAAAAAATCGAGGGCAGCTGTTGGGGTTAAGTTGCTTTGAGTTTCTTTGGAATGTGTATACATAATTTTAATTATCTTATTTTTATATAAGTGTGGATTTTAATTAAAGTACAAATTTATAAATTATCCAGCCATTTTTAATTGAATACAGAAATTGAATGGAAAATAAACTCAGGCAATGCTAAAATTACTTGTTTAATAAAAAATCACCATAGAAATCAGGGATATCACTTTTGTAAATCTGTTGGGCCACTTCGTTTATATTGTAGTCTACTTTTACTATTTCTGCTTCAATTCCTTTTTCGGTAATAGTCAATATACAATAGGTGGCTTTTCTGTCGGTTTCTCTGCTTCGTCCTACAGAACCTGAATTAACAAATAATACATTCGAATGGTTTTGTATGTAAGAAAGATGTGTGTGCCCCATTATAACTGCATCTATACCTTTATCCTTTAATTCTTTTGCAGTATCATTTTTTAAATCTGATTCATAAATATAAGTATCATTACTGAGCAGACCTGCATGTACGAGAAGTATTTTTTTTGTTACCTCATTGATCCTGTATGTCAGTTCTAAATTATAAGGCAATGAAGCCAGCCAATTTTTATTTGCTGCAGCAATTTCGGTTTTACTGTGATTAATAGCGATGAGTCTGTTGGCGGTTTCTTTTTGGTCGTGATGAACTAACGGCACGATAGGAATATCAAAAGCGATTCTTTCGTCGTGATTCCCTAATAAACAGGGGATTCCTTTATTTTTAATTTTTTCAATAACTTCATTTCCCCATGGGGCAAAATCAACCAGGTCGCCAAGGCAATAAGTCTGGTGTATTGACCTGTTTTTAATATCATTTAATACCTCGTTCAGCGCGATAAGATTGGCGTGAATATCACTTATTATTGCAATTTGTATCATTTGTTTTAAGTTTTTAATAAGAGATCAAAACAGCATCTAATGTTGATTTTAGATCTGTTTATTTTTAAAGTTTATTTTTACTGGAAAGCCATACAATTGCAGCTGCGATTATACTCCATAATAACATTTGCAGCAATGCAAAGTGCCAGCCGCCTAAAGTCCAGCTAATTAATCCGAAAAATGTTCCTATTCCTGCACCAATAAAGTAGGTGGTCATATATACAGTATTCAAACGACTATGTGCTTCTTCGTCTAAGGCATAAATTCTTGTAAAGTTTGTGATTTGTGTTGCCTGAACACCAATATCCAAAAAGAAGATTGCGCCAATTAATACCGCAACAGATTCAGGAAACAGGATCATGGCAATAATGCTGCCCATAATAAGGCCAATAGTAAGGGCGAGATTTTTGAAAATTTGTCCTTTGTCCGCTAATTTTCCAAAATAAGGAGCAACTAAAGCGCCGCCAATTGCGATGACTCCAAAAAGCCCAATAGTTGACGATGAATACTTAAACGGAGTACCGCTTAAATGAAATGTCAAGGTGGTCCAGAACGAGCAGAATATTCCAAAAGAAAAAGCACCCAATAATGCTGCTTGTCTTAATATTTTATACCGCTTTACCAATTGCATGGTTGAGCGTAAGAGGTTGAGATAACTTCCTTTAAATTTAACGGGTACTTCGGGCAGGAATAACCATAACAATACAATACTGATTGTGACTAGCAAAGCAGAGAACCAATAAACACTTTGCCACCCCCAAATATCAGTAAGCCAACCGCTTATTAAACGTGATCCAAGGATACCACATAAAATACCGCTAAACACAACGCCTACGTTTTTCCCACGGTTTTCTTTATTTAAAGAGGCTGCCATTGGAAGAATAATTTGTGCGGGAGTAGAAAAAATACCGGCAAAGAAACTAAGGACCAATAGGGATTCAAGGTGAGAGGTATTGGCGATGAGTATTAATGTAAGTACTAATAAAAAACAGATTCCGATAATTAATCGTTTTCTGTTCATTTTATCTCCTAACGGCAACAAAAAAAACATTCCTACACCATAACCAATCTGAGCAAGCATGGCAATCTTGCCAACAGCATTTTCTGACTTGTGCAATGCTCCTGCGATATTTTGGAGAATGGGCTGACTGTAATAAACATTTGCGACAATTGTGCCGGCTGAAAAAGCCATAACCGGAATGGCGTATTTACTTTTATCTTTGATTAACATATTTATTCTTGTATTAATAATGCAAACTTAGGTAGTTGAAAATGTACAAAATGGTATAATGCGATAAACAATTTGTATATTTTGCCGATATTTGCAAAATGAAATTAGTTCAGTTTGAGCCGCTCTTTATAAGGTATTTCAGCACATCAGTATGGCCTTTTCCTTTGCACAATCACAATCATTATGAGTTTATGTTTGTAGCAGGAGGAAGCGGTACGCATGAACTGAATAAAATAAGCACTGAATATAAGGGAGATACAATGTTTTTTCTGGCTCCTGAAGATCATCACGATTTTTATATTGCAGAAGAATGCCAATTTAGCGTGATCAAATTCCTGCCAGGTGTATTAAAAGCAGGTATTAATTCGAGTACTACAGATTATTGGGATAATCTCTTAACCAGTTTAACGAGAAAGTGGCATTTATATGCTGTGGAGATCAATAATGACGTACAGTTTTTAAACAAGATCAGTACTATTATGCAACTTATGATTTCTGAATGGCAGGATAACAATCAGCAAGTGACAGAAATTCATACTAACCTTTTGAGAAGTTTGTTGTTACTGATTGATAAAAGAATGAAAAATGCCAACGATACGACGGCTCAATATGGCATGACGCAGATCGAGAGAATCCAAAATTATATTCATTCACATATTCATTTTCCGGAAAAATTAACGGTGAAAAATTTAAGCAATACTTTTAGACTTTCTGAATCAGGTTTAAGGGGGATTTTTAAAAAGAATATGGAAATGTCTCTTGGTACCTATATCAGTTCTCTGAAGATTGAAATGATCAAAAACAGAATCAGGAACAGTGAGTGTTCATTATCTGAAATTGCATTAGAATTTGGTTTTACGGATTCAAGTCATTTTAATAAATTTTTTCAAAAACATACAGCTATAAATCCGTTAGGTTATCGAAAAGAAAATAAAGTAAACCCATTATAGGATTGTATATTTTATGAAAAGGATAATGCTAAATACTTATAAGAAAATAGCGCAGCCTAATTAATTATTTTGATTGTACAATGCCATTTTTATTCTAAATCTAAATTTTATTTAATTGGCGATAATAACAGATGTATAGAAGAAGTGTATAAAAAAACATTTATTTTTGTTAGTAAGAATTATACCAAAAAAACATTTTAATTTAGGGATGAAAAAAATTACGCACCATTATGGAGTAGAATTGGACTGGGTTGAACCTTTGGCTTTAGCATTTGAAGGAGAGGTTCATGGCAATTTTATTGTAGTCCCGGATCATATTCATACCGGACAAAGATATTTTTTAAGTCTGGGTCCACACATCTCAGTGATGTATATAGATGTTGTATACAATTCAGAAATTCACTTAAGACAGGAAAATAATACGAATGATTTTGTTGGTCTTTATTATAATCTTACCGAAGGAGAAGCCGTTTTATTATCAGATGACGTAGCCAATCCAATTGGAAGATGGAATTATAATTTGGCTATATTAGACAGTACTTTATATTCTGATTATATTGTTAAAGAAGGCAGTAAAACTTTTGCCCTTTGCATTTTTATAAAAAAGGATCTGATAAAAGAATATTTTCAAAACAATCCCTCATTAAAAGAACATGCTGATGTAATTCTTAACCCGGAATTAAATACGATAGTTAAGTTTACCAGAATGAGCAATGACAGTTATAATCTTTTAGCGAATTTGCGAAGTCACGAAGTTGGAGGTACTGTTTTTGACTTATATTTACGAGGTACTGTTCAAAATTTGTTAGCAGAGTATATCGAAAAAATGACCTTTGAAGAGCTCGTAATCGATAAGATTAATGAAAATGATTTATCGCTTATTATAAAGTCTCAATCTTACTTAATAGAAAATCTGAATAACCTATTTCCGAGTATTGAATTTCTGGCGCAGCAAGCAGGGATGTCAGAGTCTAAGTATAAAAAATTGTTTAGAAAGATTACAGGAATGACGCCCAATTCTTTCTTTTTGAACAATAAACTTGTAGAAGCAAAACGACTTTTGCAAGAGAGACAACTTAATATTGCAGAGGTTTCTGATAGTTTAAGTTTTACCAATAGTTCCTACTTTGCTGTAAAGTTTAGGGAGCTTTTCGGAATGTCACCAAAGGATTTTGTTAAACAACTTGAATAATGAAAGAGGTAAGTCATATATATACGTTAACTTCTGAATGGCTATATGATAATGTAAAACAGCTTGGAAAAGGTGCGCAGGTAATTGACGGAAAACTAACGGTGTTGCCGGAGCTGGCTCAGGGTGGTTTTTATTTTACACAGGTTTCGCGTGGTCTTTCGGTGGTACTTTTAGATTTAACGTTCAGTAAACCTATTCGTATAAGAAGGCTTCGGTCAGACAATGATTTATATATCATACATTATGATTTTAGCGATGAAATAAATCTAATTCATATCGATGGCGTAAAACACAAAATAGGCTATAAGGCAAATCTGGGATTGGGAGTTATAGATAATGCGATAGAAAACATTTTTCAGCCTGTTGTCGGGGAACGCATTTTTGCGATGCGTTTACTGGTGAGTAAAGATTTATTAAGCACTTCGATTGCCAATAGAAATTTAAAAAACACGAATAAGCGTAAAATAAAAGGTGATAAAAAGACCTTGTTTTTTTACGATCATATCGATAGTGAAAGCAAAGTAATCATGCATGCCATAAAAAACAAATCTTTTTCAGATCCCGCGTTCGAAATTTATTTACAGGGAGTAAGTTTAAGATTGTTGGCCAACTTTATCGATAGGTATTCTAATCTCGCCCAAATGCTGCACCATATACCTGAAAAAGAAGTCGAGACTTTGCAGCTTACAAAGGAATATATGCTCAACAATTTGCTTGTAGGATTTCCCGGTGTCGATATGCTCGCAGAGATGTCAGGAATGTCCGTTACAAAGTATAAGACCTTATTTAGAAAAATGTTTACAACAACCCCAAATCATTTTTTTATCAGACAAAAAATGATTTTAGCCAATGAGCTTCTTAAAAGCGAAAATTTTAATGAGCTATCAGAAGTTGCCCGTAAACTAAATTATACCAAAGTTAGCAAGTTCTCTTTGGCCTATTCTCAGCAATTTGGCAGAAAACCAGCTGACGATTTTTTAAAATCAGCGCTTTAAATCAGCAATAAAATCTTTTCCTTTCTATAAATAGCTTTTAATCAGTAATTTTATTAAAACCTGTTCAGGTATTTTTAGTGTTTACTTCCACCTTTAATTTTAGTAATAAAACTTTCTTAGTCCTTTGCAATACCCTTAAAAAAACCTTATTCTATTAGTTATATGACGTATTCAGGCTAAAAAATTGCGTCTATTTGTATGTTGATTATTTAATTAAGAGTAAGGTCGGAAATACCTTCTGAGAACGTACCCGCGATTGTATTATTACAGAATGTTTTATTGAAATTATTTTGCTCTGGCAATTTACTGAAATTTCAAATTTTAAAAATGGGTTTATGTTTATTTCCATCAATAATAAACCATTTTGATGTCTGACTTCTTACTTTTTTATTTCTAAATAATTAACCTGTAGAGAGGGACAGACAGACTATTGTTCTGCTTTCTCATACTTTAATTTACAAAGACAGATTCCATTTATAGAGGAGTCGCCGGATTCTTGAAACCTTTTCAAAAATCCAGCTTAAACATTTAGAATGATGATTGAAATTAGCCACACCTATTCTTTGTCCTCAGATTGGATAAAGGAAATCGCGGAACAATTTGGGGTAGAATTAATTGATGAAAATTTACTGATTGTACCAAAAGAACTGGGAGACGGAGGATTTTTCTTCACAACAATAACGCCCGGACTTTCGGTAGTACTTTTAGATATAACATTTAATGAAAGCATACATTTAAGGAGACTTAAATCAGATAATAACTTGTTTATTATACATTATGATTTTAGCGACGAAATGAATCTCATTTGTATTGATGGTATAAAACACAGGATAGGATATAAAGCCAATCTGGGATTGGGAGTTTTTGACAATGCAATCGAAAATGTTTTTCAGCCTGTTATTGGAGAACGTGTTTTTGCAATGCGGTTAATGGTTAGTAAAGAATTATTAAGTACCTCGATCGCCAATTTAGATCTAGAGAACACGGCGAAACGAAAAATAAAAAGGGATAAGAATACACTGTTTTTCTATGATCATATCGATAGTAAGAGCAAGTTGATTCTGCATGCCATAAAAAATAAATCATTCTTCGATCCTGCATTTGAGATTTATCTAAAAGGGGTAAGTCTGCGGTTACTGGCAAAGTTTATTGGCAGATATTCTAATCTTACTCCCATGATGCATCAGATATCTGATAAAGAAGCTGAAGCTTTAAATCTGGTGAAAGAATATTTGTTGAATAATTTATTTGGTGTCTTTCCCGGGGTTAATTTTCTTGCCGAAATTGCAGGAATGTCAGTTACAAAGTTTAAGTTTTTATTCAAAAAAATGTTTGTAAGTACGCCCAAAAACTTTTTTTTGAGAGAGAAAATGTTTTTAGCCAATGAACTTCTTAAGAACGAAAATTTTTCAAAAGTATCAGATGTAGCGCGGAAATTAAGCTACCCAAAGGCAAGTTTGTTTGCTCTAGTTTATTTTCAACAATTTGGAAGAAAACCTTCTGAGGATTTTATGAATTCAAATTATAAAAAAACAGATTAAGACAATTATTTCTTAATTAAAAACGGAACAATACTATGTCTTAAGATGGTATCTATTTGATATGATTGGACCAATAAAACAAATTACTTTAACAAAAAAAAGTTACAGTTATAACCGTAAAACGGGAATTATCAAAACTAAATTATGTCTTATTATGGTGTTTTTTTGACGTATTATGGACGTTATATTGTTTTCCTTTGCTACGTAATTATTCATACTCTGTAATAATCTTAGACACGGGGTTTCTTCTCGAATAAATACACTTGAGTTAAAATTATCAATAGCGGAAAACTAAAAAAGATATTTTATTGTTACAGCAATGTAAAATCTGGAAACAACGACATCAGAAGTCATTTATTGACAAACAATAAAGCTCATCCTTTATTTGGGGAAAAGGATGAGCAGGCTTCTATCGAATGAAAATACAAATTAAAGGAAGATATGAAAAAGAAAAAAGTACTTGTATACGACAGCCAGCACTGTTTTTCAAGATTTTTGAAATATGAATTTAAAAAAGAATTTGCATTTGATGTTTACAAAAATTTTAAAAAATTTGACAATGTAATTAGAGACTATACTATTATGATGTTTGTTATTAATTCAGATAAAGAATTATACGATCTCCTGTTAATTTATAAAAGAGAAGTCCCACTTATAGTTTGTACGCTTAATAAAGAAATAAAATTAAAGCTCGAGATGATAGAAGATATTCTATTGTTTGATCTTACTAAGATAAAAACAGAAATGCGATCAGAGCTGAAAACGTATCTCGATAGTATATCGATCTGTGAACAAAGAGATATTAAAGAAGAAGTTATGAACTGAAAAAACTACAAATATAAGGCAACCGAATACTTTGTCGAAAAGTTGATTTGTAAAAATCAATTCGTTTATAAAGTAAGCCAAAAAAATTAAAACAATAAAAAACTGTCCGGAGAATAATTTCCGGACAGTTTTTTTATCTAATATTCTTTTCCACAGAACCTATAATCAAGAATTATTTTAAATGTCTTAATTCAATACTTTTTAAACGTTTTTAAATAAAAAGAATGTGTTTATTTGTACAAAACAGTGATAATTAAATTTGATAAAATGAAATTGAGGAGAAAACCAAAGATGACATTAAAATATTTTTTCGAAAAAAACTTTAATGACGAACAGTTATGGAAATCTAAAATAGAAAATATAGAGTTGCTGGTAGAATTGGTAAATTTAATTCGTCCTAAAAAGCCAAAAAAAATAACAGAAGTCGATTTGTCCCAACTGATTTATCTGCTTCAGGAAAATCCAAATTATCGTGACGGATTAATGGATTGTATCCGTACTAATTTAGAAAACAAAAAGTTTAATAAAATCCTTTCTGACGCAGGTATTCTCCAGGATGCAAATTTCTTTTTTGAAGTGCGCAAGAGAATTTTTGCCAAATTAATTCCAGAGCAGCCGGAAAAAGATACATTGCAATTTATTCTAAATCAGGTATTTTTTTCTAATACAGATTTGTTATGGATCAGTAAAATACCTCAGGAGCAAGTCCTCCAATTATTTTCTCTCTTAAAATTTCATTCTATTTATGGAGTCAGAGACGAAAATTCAGCATTTAATGAACTGGTTTTTGCCATGGAAGTTATTACCTACCGCATTTGCGGATCCGCAATGGAAACAGATGTAATACGAATGGTACCAGAATATGAAAACCTCGAAAGTCCTTTTATTGCCTTTCAGCGTGAATTGTTGCTAATGAATGAGAAACTAATGGCGTCAGCGGATAATGCAATCAATGAAGATGATTTAGGATATAAACAACTGATTATCCTGCACAAACAATGCACAGATTATATCGAAACAGCCTTTAAAAACAGTAATAAATTTGGGATTTCGCTGCATGTAAACCAAAGTTTGTTGCGAATTCGCCAACAGCTTAACCGCCTAAGATCCCTATTACCGCTTTTAATACAAGGTAATGAGGAAGACGCCAAAAGAAACACGATTTACCTCTCTTATAAACTGATTAAGTACAACTGCGATAAAAACAATATCCAGAAACTAATTAATGAGAGTACCCAGCTTTTATCTTACGAGATTACCCAACATACAGCCAATACAGGAGAACATTACATTACAAACAGCCGAAAAGAATATTATAAAATGTTTTTTTCAGCAGCCGGTGGTGGTTTTATTGTTGGGATACTTTGTATTATCAAACTCCTTTTAGGAAAAGTACATGCCAGTGGCTTTGGTCATATGTTTTTGTACAGTATGAATTATTCGATAGGCTTCATCATCATTTATATTCTTGGGTTTACACTGGCAACAAAGCAGCCGGCAATGACAGCTTCTGCATTGGTAAGAGCCTTGCAGGAAGGTTTCAAGCAAAAAGTGCAGGACAAAAAAGAATATAAATACAAAGAGTTTGCTATATTTTTTGCAAGGGTATTCCGCTCCCAGTTTATCGCCTTTGTAGGTAACGTAATCATTGCCTTTCCGGTTTCATTATTCGGAATCTGGGCTATTGATCAAATTTTTCACTATAATATTGCTCAGGAAAAATCCGCAACTTTAATCAATGATCTTAATCCTATTTATTCTCCTGCAATTTTGCATGCCGCTATAGCCGGGGTTTTTCTGTTTTTATCAGGGATCATTGCAGGTAGTATCGCCAATCGTGACAAACACAACCATATTTACTATCGTATTCAGGAACATCCATTACTTAAATTGAGTTTAGGAAAAAAGTGGACGAAAAAATTGGCTTCACTGTATGAAAAAAAATGGGCAGGGATTATTTCTAACTTTTGGTTTGGTGTTTTTATGGGAAGTACCGTTTTCATTGGGATTTTCTTTGGATTAAATATTGACATCAGGCACATTACTTTTGCCAGTGGTAACTTTGCTATGGGTTTATATGGTGCCGATTTTTATGTTACCAGAGACGTGTTTTTATGGTCAGTTTTAGGTATTGGACTTATTGGTTTAGTCAATTTTACAGTTAGTTTTAGTTTATCACTTGGACTTGCATTTCGTTCCAGAAATATTCCGCTCTCAGAGTTAAGACAAGTGGCAAGAGCAATTTTTAGATATTTTAGAAGTAAACCATTGCAGTTTTTTTTTCCGCCTAAGAATAATGCTGTATAAATAATAAAATTTATTGTTTTATTTATAGTGTAATCCTTAGTAAAGATTAGATATGTGCCTTTAGACACTAAATATCGGTAGGCTGTATAAATAATAAAATTTATTGTTTGATGTATCTAGATATTTATAATGTAATCTTAGTAAAGGTTTGATATGTGCCTTTAGGTACTAAATATCGGTAGGCATTAATTTCAAGTGCCGTAGGTACGCAACAAAACGACAGCTATTGCATATGCACGGCACGCTAAATTACTTACAATTAGCAGAACAAAATAAATTGTCATTCCCATCAGATGATTCAGTTTCAAAAAACTGTATATTTGATTTTAAGATAGTAAAAAAACACTTTTGTTCTATGAATTTGGATAATCAACTAATGTTCTTTTTTAGTGCTTTAGGAGCTTTTAATGGTCTTTTGCTCGCTGTATATTTTGCATTTTTTGCGCAAAAGAAACAATTTTCAAATTACTTTTTAGCGCTGTTGTTATTTACATTAAGTATTAGAATCATTAAATCTGTATTTTTTTATTTCAATCCAAATCTGTCCGGCATTTTTATTCAAATTGGTCTTTCAGGCTGTATTCTAATAGGGCCGTTTCTCTATTTATACCTGAGAAATTGTATAACAAACAATGCAAGAAGATGGGGATTTCATATTTTTCCGTTTCTGTTGAGCATTACGATTTTGGGAATTATTTATCCTTATGTTGAGCACAGCGCGGTATGGAGCAAATATATAGTGTGCGGTATTTATGTACAATGGCTCCTTTATATCATTGGATCTTTTAGATTTGTAAAACCTGCATTTCAAAAACTTATTCAGAAGAAAGAAAAACTAACCAGTATCGATATCTGGTTATTGAGTATTTTCGTTGGCGTATTTTTAATTTGGCTTGCCTATAATATTGCTTCTTACACTTCTTATATTGTGGGAGCGATTTCTTTTTCTTTCGTACTTTATCTAATGATATTGCTTTTTGTTTTGAAAATTAAAAAAAACACTTCATTTTTTGAAGAAAAAGAAAAGTATAAAAATAAAGCAATAGATCACACGACTATTGAACAGATTACCCAAAAAATAAATATCATAAAAGACAAAGAACTCTATCTAAATCCAAACCTGACACTTTCTGATACCGCAAAAGAATTAGAAGTTTCCCAACACAACTTATCCCAATTTTTAAATAATAATTTAAACATATCCTTTACGTTATTTATTAACGAATTAAGAATTGAGAAAGCCAAAGAATTATTGTCACATCCTAATTTATATACTATCGAAGCTATAGGATATGAAAGTGGCTTTAAGTCGAAATCTACTTTTTTTACAGCATTCAAAAAAATAACCAGCCAGACCCCTTTAGAATTTCAAAAAACAAAAAAATAAGTTCAGTATTATAAATCAGAACTTATCTGGTGTGTTTTAAGACATCCAGGCTTAATGAATTATGCATATTTGCTTGAAATTTAAAAGTAAAATATGCACAAATCAAAGATCAATCGTTTATTATTTATTGTATTTATCTTAAGTAATACAGTAGCTGCACAAATCAAATTTTCAGGAAAAGTTACTACATCTGAAAAGAGTCCTTTAGAATATGCAGAAGTTATCCTTTTTTCAGAAAATTCTATTGCCCTGATTAATCGACTAACAAATGAAAAAGGTGAGTTTGTTATAGAATATCAAAAAGGAAAGTACAAATTAGAAATACGTCAGTTCAAGGAAATTTTATATACAAAAGAGATAGAACTGACTTCAGATTTTGATGTGGGTGCAATAATAGTGAATGTTGCAAACGTATTAGAAACTGTTGTAATTTCTAAAAAGAAAGAAGTCGTAGAAAGAAAAGTAGACCGACTGGTTTTTAATCTGGAAAATACGATTAGTGCTGCCGGAGGTGATGCACTCGATGCACTAAAAGTTACGCCGGGACTACAAGTCCGCAATGAAAGCATCACCATGATCGGCAAAAGTTCCATCAGGATTTTGATAGATGGTAAAATGCTTGAAGCGGGAGAAGAGGAACTGGCTAATTTACTGAGATCCATTTCAGCTGATAACATCAAAAGCATCGAGGTAATCACAACGCCACCAGCCAAATATGAAGCCAGTGGAAGCAGCGGATTAATTAATATTAATTTAAAAAAAGCTAAAAAAGATTCCTGGAGCCTTTCTTTAGGGAGTGGTTATTTACATCGGTCAGAAGATGGAGAAGGAGCAATGACGAGTAATTTTGTGTACAACAAAAATAAGCTTGCACTGTCTTCTTCATTGAATTACAGAGAGGGTGGCGAATTTTTTGATTATCAGGACAACATCTATTTTCCGGATCAATTATGGAGGACTGGTCAGGAATTTAAAAGAAATTACAAAAGGATAAATACGATTCTTGGGCTTCAGTATCTGGCAACATCCAAATGGGCTTTTGGTTTTCAATACATGGGTAATTTTAATAAAACAAGTGGTGACAGAGAGACGAAATCAACAGTTTATGAGAACAATGCAAGTACAAGTTTTAATGATATAATAGCGTTTACAAATTCTTCGCAAAAGCCGGAATTTAATTCAATGAACTTCTTTAATGAGATTAAACTTGATTCTGTTGGAAAGAAAATAGTTTTGAATCTGGATTATTTTAAATATTCGAATACGGATACAAGACCTTATGAAGGAACTTCGGAAATAATCAGACCGTACGATTTTAAGTACTTTAAAGGAATTAATAATAACAATCAGAAAACTAATAATTTTTCAGGTAAGATAGATGTTGACTTGCCTGCAAAGTTTATAAATTGGAGTGTGGGAGGAAAAATTTCAGTTTCGAAGACCAATAACGATATTTCTTCTTTCAATAGCGGACTGGTTGATAACCCGGTGACAGATCTTCTGCTAACGACTAATAAATTTGATTATTATGAATATATTCAGGCCGTTTATTTTTCAGGAAATAAAAAATTCGAAAATAATATTGAAGTTCAATTTGGGACAAGATTAGAAGCCACCCAGACAAAATCTTATGACGGAAGTTTAAAGCAAACCGTAAGTAACAATTACACGAAATTTTTCCCCTCAATTAATATTTCATATTCACCTCAGCAAAATTCAACATTTAGATTTGGTTACAGCAAGAGAATAGGCAGACCTAATTTTATGGAATTGAACCCGAATGTAACTTACGTTAATCCGTTTCTAACCGTTGAAGGTAATCCTTTTTTGAAACCTTATTTTATAGATAATTTCGAATTGATTTATTCCTATAAAAAACTCGAAAGCAAGCTTTATTATAGCATAGAAAACAATATGTACAATCAAATAGGCCTGCCGGATTCAACAACTTATCTTGTTCGTCTGACCAATAGAAACATGTTTAATGTAAAAAGATACGGAATCTCAGAACTTTATATTTTCGATAAATTTGACTGGTGGACGAGTAACAATGTGTTTGTTTTGAATTATTTAACTTCAGAAACTATAAATATACCGGCAAAAGGCGTAGACGGTTTTTATTCGACCTTTTCAACCAATAATGACTTTGTTTTAAACAAAACTAAAACGCTCTTGTTTAATTTTAATTTCGTGGTAATGCCTGTTGGGACTTATGGAGTAAACAGACTCGAATCATCAAGTTCGACCGCACTTTCTGTTCAATATTTAGTATTGAATAAAGATTTAAGAATTACACTAAAAGCAAATGATATTTTCAAAACAGACAAAATGAAGTTCAACTCAACAGTAAACGGTGTTTATCGGGATTCTAATTATTATTTTGATTCCAGATACATACAATTGTCCTTGAATTACAGATTTGGCAACAAAAATGTAAATGTAGGAAAAAGAGAAGCCGGTAATGTTGATGAAAGAACAAGAACAGGAAATTAATTAAAAAAATTAAGAGATATAAAGAGGTTGTCTGAAAAGACGACCTCTTTCTTTTATTATACTAGTAGATTTACAGAGTGTTTCTTGAAAAATGTAAATTTGGGCTAAAATGGTC
>NZ_JBNNFM010000027.1:0-66997 GCF_050267765.1 Flavobacterium sp. NPDC079362
TGGCTGCATAATCATTGATTTTAGTACTTAAATATAAGAAAAATCAATGTGTAAAACAAAAAAAAACTGCCCGAAATTACTTTTCGGACAGCCTCAATAGAATTAATATATATTGACAAATAATTATTTATTAATCAATTTTTCAAGCCTCACCATCATCTCATCTTTTTCTTTCAGCATACGCTCGTATAACTCAATTTTTTCATCATATAATTGAACAATTTTGTCAACAGGATTGAAAGAGGGTTGGTAGCTAAATCCAGAGGCGACAGCGTTATCCTTAAAATCTTGGAATGAATAAGTATTTGCAATTACATTCACCGCTTGTTATTCATCAAAATTCTAAATAGCTTCAACAGGAATTTTTAATGCATCAGAGATTTTATTAAGTATACACTAGTATTAAGTATTCCGATTTTTTTAGTTTCTAAAGTGTCTTTAAGGTCTGAATTCTAAAATTAACAATTGTGACAATCTTTTAATCCAGTGGCAAAACTATCCTGTCCTTAATTTTAGATGACCATTGAACCTGCCACATACGTCCATCAAGCTGATCAATCAAAATGAAATTATATATATTCGTTGTTGGATAAAGAAAGAATCTTCCATTTTTTTCTTCTTCGGCTGAAACACGAGGTGTTAAAAATAAAGGAGATTCAAATTTTCCTTTTCCCGCATCCCATTGCACCTGCCACATTTGCCCATTTCTTGTGTTTAACTTAATAAATGTCCCAATATTATAGGTTGAAAAAAGGCGATACACAATATCGTTATCAGGCGAAACGATAGGAGTTGTGGTTGTTTGATTTTGTGCAAAGACAGTCATTGCGGTCAAACTAATAATTAGAGAAAATAGCATTTTATTCATATCGTCATTTCTATTTATTCGATTATTATTTAGCTCCATGTTTTAAACTTACGTTACGCTCTTCATTAATCGCGAATACCATTCAGTATCTTAGCGAGGCCAGTAAGTACGGAGCCTATTATGTTTTGTAAAGATAAAATTTCTTAACAAACGTAAACATTTTTGATTATAAAAAAGCATAAGACAATTTTTGTCGTGGTGTTTTTACAATGCTTTAATTTATTTTATTTGCCTGAGAACTGTCACCGTTTGCTTTCCAAATTTCAATCGATTTACCTTCTCCTTTAGGAAAGATGAGTTTCAAAGACTTTTCAGGAATTAAAAATTGATTTTCGGCAATGGGGATTAGCTGGTATCTGTCTGAGTTGATCAGTACAAAAAGCTTATCATCCTCTTTTGTAATTATCAAAAAATTTCCTTCCCAGTCAAACTGACCTGTAAATTGCTTTAATGACTTAATATCAATTGAGACTGCATCATAGAATTCGGGACGGAAATAATCCCATTTATATTCCTCGGCTACTGCACGCTGGATACAATCAAATAGATCCTGAGTATTTTCACCATTGCTCATCACGATAACAGCCTGATCATTATCAACTGATCCAAATATAAAGGAAGTAAAGCCATGACTGTGTCCATTATGCCTGAATACGATATCATTTTTATAGGTCCAAAGTGAAAATGCAAGTTTATCTTTATCTTCTCCTTTGTTAAAAACGTTTTTGCTCATTTCCTCAGATAATAGGATGTGCGACTCTGTTTTATAGTCTTTTATTAAAGAAATAACGAATTTTCCCAGATCATCGGGTGTTGTCCAGATTGCGCCTGCCGCTCCAAACGGATATATTTTACGCGGGAACGGACGTAGATTTCCGGAATATCCAGTTGCTACCCTGTTTCTTAACTGCTCAGGAAGTGACTGCTGAAAAGTACTGTTTTTCATCCCGCACGCGTTAAACACAAGCTGATCTACAGCATTGGCAAAGGATTGGCCACTTGCATCTGCAATCAGTTCTCCAACAATTAAGTAACCGGTGTTAGAATATTTACGGGTCTTTCCTGGCTCATTAAAAAAACGAAGTCCCGGATCAACAGAGGGGTTTTTACCATTCAGCATCTGTTCAAAGGTTGGAATAGAGTCCTTTTCCATATATTCTGACCAAAGTTGTCGGTCCAGACCAGAAGTGTGTGACAGTAATCTTCTTAAGGTTACTTTTTGTGTTTTTGTAAACTCGTTTTCGGGCATCTTCCATTCGACCAGTTTTTCATTTATATTTTTATCTAAATCCAGTTTACCTTTTTCCACAAGATTTAAAGCAGCAACTGCTGCAACAGGTTTGGCCAGAGAGGCTCCCGCAAATACCGTGTTGACATTTACCTTTATTTTTTTTTCAATATCGGCATATCCATAATCTGCAGACCACGCCATTTTGCCCTTATCAATAAAAATAATTCTTAACCCGGGGATGTTGTCGCGCTTTAAAAAATCAGAGATTGACATTTTTTTAGTCTGTCCTTTAATGGAATAAATTGGAATCAGATTGTTTTCTATATTTTTAAAATGCTTAAGATCTGTTTCTTTTCCGGACACATTATTCTGGGCTTTTGCAGTCCAAAATAAAACACACAATATTAATGATGCTAAAAATCGAGTTTTCATAATTATATTTTTCCGTTAATGATGATTGAAGTTATTAATAAGACAGTTAAATACTGTTTTTGTTACATCAAAATGATTTATAAGTAGGTTCTAAGGTCAAAAAAAAATAAAACTCCGAAGTTATTTGATTTTGGAGTTTTACAATTTGGTTTGGATACCCTGTTAGGCAATATCATTAAGTTAAGTTTTTAAAAGTAAAATTATTGTAACTCAAACCCGTTTTTATCCGCGTCAAAATTAGACGCTGATTTGAGAGTTAGATTATAAGATCTTAAACAAGTTTGAATTTCTTAACTTTACATAATGAAACAGAAGATAATAAGAGAAGTTTCCAAGTTTAATAATGAACTGAAACTGCAGGGGTTTAAAGCATTCCAGATAGAAGATGATGGTGCTGAAACCAGAACTTACAGCAGAAAAGAATTCTATAAGATCTGCTTAACTACAGGGAAAAGTAAGATTCATTATTCGGATAAGACCTATGAGCAGGAGGGTACGATTCTCTTCTTTGGGAATCCACACATTCCATATTCCTGGGAAACAATCTCCACGACTTATATTGGTTACACTATTTTATTCTCGGAAGAGTTTTTTAAAAACTCCGAGCGTTCTGAAAGTCTGCAGCAATCGTCTTTTTTTAAAATTGGAGGAACACCTGTTTTGAAAATAACAGAAGAGCAAAGAGGCTTTCTTAATACTATTTTTCATAAAATGATTACGGAACAAGAAAGTGATTATCAATTTAAAGATGAATTGATTCGCAATTACATCAGCCTCATTATACACGAATCTCTAAAGATGGAACCTTCTGAAAATTTCGAACAAAATAAGAATGCATCTTCCAGATTGTCATCTGTGTTTTTGGAATTATTAGAAAGACAATTTCCAATTGAAACCACTTCGGATCCACTTCAATTAAGAACAGCACAACATTATGCACAACATTTGAATGTGCATGTCAATTACCTGAACAGGGCTGTAAAAGAAGTTACAGGAAAACCGACAACGACTCACATTGCCGAGCGGATTATTACAGAAGCCAAAGCGCTCTTGCTCCATACTGATTGGAGTGTTTCGGAAATCGGTTACGCACTTGGGTTTGATTATCCAACTTACTTCAATAATTACTTCAAAAAAAATACCGGCACTAATCCCTCTACATTTCGTTTGTCAGAAGTTTGAATTTCTTAATCTTTGGTTTGATAATCATTACCGCCTTGCTTAAAGGCGGTCTTACCTTTGTATTGATTATTTAATTCAAATATTATGTCAGATACAAACCCAATTTCCAATGCCGCACCATTTCAAAAAGATATTTTTGAGAGACTTTTAGCTGGTGAAACCATATTTCCCGACGATTCGCAAATAGGCAGATTGAGAGATGAAGCATTTGCTTTGAAAGCGCTGCTTAATCAGATGAATAATGCTGTAAATCCTGAAGAAATCACGCAGATACTAAGCAGAATTATAGATAAAGAAGTTCAGGATGTTTCCGTATTTACACCTCTTTATATCAATTACGGAAAACATATTACAATTGGTAAAAATGTATTTATCAATTTTGACTGTACCTTTTTAGCATTGGGTGGAATTATTATTGAAGACGATGTTTTAATTGGTCCTAAAGTCAGTCTTATTACCGAAAATCATCCATTAAATCCTGAGGAAAGAAAAGGACTAACAGGTAAACCAATTCTAATTAAAAAAAATGCATGGATTGGTGCCAATGCTACGATTTTATCCGGCGTAACAATTGGAGAAAATGCAGTTGTTGCAGCAGGAGCAGTCGTGTCTAAAGATGTTCCTGATAATACTGTCGTTGGTGGGATTCCTGCAAGATTCATTAAAAATATTCAACTTTAAAAGATATAATTATGAAACTGAAATTTTTATTGACAGTTATCGCTATTCTTTTTGCTTTTTCTTTTTGTAATGCGAGCTGCAAAAGTAACAATGAAAGAACACCTAGACAGAATAATAATAGTAAAATGAAAATTACAATTGGTACAGCAGTTTTTACAGCAACATTGTACAAAAAACCAAGTGCAGCTGCATTGAAACTAATGCTTCCCATTACCGTAGATATGACTGAACTGAATGGTAATGAAATCTATTGCGATTTACCTGGTCGGCTTCCAATAAATGCTTCAGTTGGAGGAGATATAAAAGTGGGTGATCTAATGCTTTACGGAAACAATGTACTGGTGCTTTTTTATAAAAGTTTCAACACTTCCTACAGTTATACAAAACTCGGATCTATAGACAATCCTGCAGGACTAGCTTCTGCATTGGGTGCCGGAAATGTAGTTGTGAAATTTGAAAATAATTAAAATCATTATGAAAAATATAAAATTGAAAACAATTCAGAATAAAATAAAAAAAACATTCGCCATCGCAATATTATTCCTGATATCAGGGCAATTATTGGCACAAAAAGAAAAATCAAATTCAGAAAAAATGGATACATCAAAAGAACATTATACATTCCGGCTTAGTGACAAAGTAACACGTCAAAAAGTGAACTTCAAAAACCGTTACGGAATTACATTAAGCGGCGATTTGTACCTTCCGAAAAATGCAGGAGACGAAAAATTGTTTGCATTAGCAATCAGCGGACCGTTTGGAGCTGTGAAACAACAATCATCTGGACTATATGCTAACCAAATGGCAGAACGTGGTTTTATAGCTTTGGCTTTTGACCCATCCTATACAGGTGAAAGTGAAGGGGAACCACGAAATTTAGCATCTCCGGAAATCAATACAGAAGATTTCAGTGCTGCGATTGATTTTTTAGGATTACAAAAAATGGTGGATAGAAATAAAATTGGAATCATAGGGATTTGTGGTTTTGGAGGTTTTGCTTTAAACGCAACAGCTATTGATAAACGAGTAAAAGCCGTTGCTGCGACAAGTTTATATGATATGACCAGAGTGATATCAAAAGGATACAATGATTCAGTAACATTAGAACAAAGAACCCAGACACTGGAAGCTTTGGGTGAGCAGCGTTGGAAAGATACTGCAAAAGGAAAACCGGCAGATGGTCCAAGAAATTTACCGGAAAAATTGAAAGGCGACGAACCACAATTCGTAAAAGAATATTTTGATTATTACAGAACTCCGCGTGGTTTTCAAGTTAATTCTGTAAATTCAAATGGAGCTTGGCTCTTAACCAATGCGATATCTTTTATGAATATGCCAATATTGGCTTATGTAAAAGAAATTTCGCCAAGACCAATACTTTTAATCGCAGGAGAAAGTGCGCACTCAAGATATTTTAGCGAAGATATTTTTAAAGTAGCAAATGAACCAAAAGAATTAATAATTATCCCAAATGCAGTTCACATTGATTTATATGACAAAGTAAATGTAATCCCTTTCGATAAGTTAAAAAGTTTCTTTAATGATAATTTGAAGTAATATATCCGATGGCGATTTGACACAAACTCAAACAGGGTGGATAAAGCAAATTGATAACCTCTAAAAGCCATTTTTGATTTTGGAGGTTTTTTTGCATTCAAAAAAAAAAAATTACGGGACAGATTTCTGCTTCCTTTAGTTCTCGTCTTGATTCAAACTAACTTTATTATTTGGGTGAAAAAAAGGCAACAATTGTCTTCAATTGGCATCTTTTGTCTGTGGTGACAAAAAACTATAATTATCTATTCGAAGTTTTACGAAATGAAGATAAAATAATTTTTGAAGCTCGTATAATTATTACAAAGACGATTGAAGATAAATAATATTAATTTTTTGTAAGCTGGTTTAATTTTTACTAACGACCAGTTTGGAAACATCTTACCCCAATTTGGAAACAGATCGTATGGCTTAGTTTATGGAAATTTGCAGTGTAATTTAAAATACTATAAAAATGCAAAAAACAATTTTCATTACAGGAGCTTCTTCAGGTTTAGGAAAAGCTGCTGCTAAATTATTTCAGTCAAAAGGATGGAATGTAATCGCTACTATGCGTAATCCGGAAAAAGAAACAGGACTCAATCAATTGCAAAATATTACAACTGGTTGCCCTTGATGTTACCAATCCTGAACAAATTCAAACCACAATAAATAAAATTAACGCTGTATATAATGTCGATGTTGTGTTTAATAATGCGGGGTACGGATTAATGGGCGCACTGGAAGCTTTTACCGATGAGCAGATCTTAAAACAGCTCAATACAAATCTTCTGGGTGTAATCCGGGTTACTAAGGCATTTATTCCTAATTTTAGAGAAAAGAAAAGCGGCTTGTTTATCAGCACAACTTCAATGGGTGGTTTTTTGGCATTTCCATTGCATTCTATTTATCATGCATCCAAATTTGCTGTTGAAGGATGGTATGAGGAAATGTCCTTTGAATTAGTAAGCAATTTAGCTAAGACTAAAAAGAGCTGTTTGCCGACAGCTCTTTTAAATATAAATAAATTTTAGAATGACTTTTTTAATTTTTATAGGTTTTACCTGTAAGTCAGTATTTTTGAAATTTGATTTCTTACTCGATCTTTTTTCAGATTTTTTGGTGCCATTTTAATAAATTAGAATTCATTTGAAATGGACAGCATTTAAATTTTTTATTCAAACACTCAGAAATGCAAAAAGTAGGTGTTTGAAGGACAAACACCTACTTTTTGCATTTAATTAAACTATTTTATGCTTTAACAGACGCTCGGTTTAACTCAGTGAGTGCATTGAAGATCATAAAAAACTTTGATACTTATTTTTTTTCAGCCTGAAAAAGATCATCTGAATTATCTGTAATAGGAATATATAATCGTTCCCAAACATCACTATCGACCATATCCCAGCTATGGCCTTTTCCTTTAATGTCTTCCGCGAGCAGCACTACACCAGGTTCTATTATAAAAGTACTTCCATCTGATACCTTAAATTTAATTTTACCTTTTACAGTTATTACATATTGTTTTCTTGGTGCTGGATGTGCATTTTTTTCCCACGCTTCGGTTTTATTACTGTACCAGAATGAAGCAGTATTCATATGCTTTAATGATGGTATAGAACCTTTTTCGAAGGAACAGGTGCCATCAGGATTATTGATAAGGCGGTAAGCAGGAATTTCCGACGCTTCTTCAAGAGCTTTTACCTGAACTTTTTTGTGATCTTGTGCATAATTGCTGTTTGCTGACATAAAGGCTACAGTTAGGATAAATCCTTTTAATAAGTTTTTCATTTTGATATTAAATTTAAAAGTAATAATTATTTTGTTATTGATTGATTGTATACAGAATCGTGAACCACCATTTTATTAAAGAATGGTTTGTATTTTGCCACCAGAGCAAGATGTCCGTCAAGCTTACCATACGTTTCTAAGTCTTCAAGAGAGTCAAATTCCATTGAGGCATTGTAGGTAAATGAATTGTCCATGACAGGTCTGGGAGTCGAGTTTGCAGGTCCGCCATAACGTACGTTTTTTACATAAGGCAGTTTTTTAAGCCCTTCAAAAAAGTTTTGAAACTCTTTTACCTGCGCCTCTGTAAGTTCTGGCTTAAGCCAAAATAGGAGGTAATGAAAATAAATTGTCTTAGGCTGAGGCTCTGTTTCATTTGTGTTATTTGCCAATACTTTTCCTCCTATAAGCGAAAGTGCTCCGGCACTCGCTGATGTGATAATAAAATTTCTTCGTTGCATACTATTTAGCTTTTAATTAAAATCGATTCTGTATTTCAAAACAAACTGCCATTTTCGGTCTGATACATCGGCTAGACCGGCATTGTTCAAAGTATAAATGGGACGGTTCTGAGCATCAACCGTAAGTCGTGATGACATGCCATTCATTAATAATGATACACCAGCATCATAAGTCAATGCTTTGTCGTGAAGACCGTCAAGATCTGAAAGCATCACACTTGCAGCCGGCTGCAGCTGCAGATTGTTTTTGTCTTTGTTGAAGTAGGGGAGTGTACCGCCAATTTGTACGTAATACGTATTACCGGTTCCTATCACAGGCGAATTATTTCCTGCACCATTAAGACTGCTTGCAGCTGTATTTACGCCGCTTGCAGGATTACTTACACCCGAGTAACGTACATAATTTGGACCATAATTATTATTCATAGCCATGGCGTAAGCACTAAAAGAGGTACCTCGGTCTTTGTTGATAGGCGTATCGTAGAAAAGGTCAACGGCAAAACTTTTTTCGTCATCATTGATGGTGCTTTTCGTTTGGTCTAAATGCCATAGTGCATTGTGCATGTATTCAAATCCTGTACCCAGTGCAAGTACTTTCTTTTTACCGCTGTAGGTTCCGGAGTGAAATGGTGAAGAATTGTTTTCTGATTCAAAGAATTCATATTTAAAATACCCTGAATAATCTTTATTAGGACTCGTTTTACTAAATGCGGCAACATTGTATTGCGGATCTGTACTTACATTAGTATACGGATCTGCGATTACCAAACGGTAATCTAATTTGCCTATTTGTCCTTTTGCATAAATACTTAATTCCCGAACTGTTTCATCAGATATTCCGGCATTTCCCGTAGCATAAGACGGTAGATCGTATAATAAAGTATTCAAAGGGCCGGTAGTAAATCTTGATAATCCTCTCCAGGTAGACCTACCTGCACCGGCAGCAATTATATCGCTGAATTTGTATTCTGCATAAGCATCCAGAAGCTCAAATGCAGGTGTTGTTTTAGAGGCAACATTTACGTTAGTTAAACCACCCTGCAATACAAAGGTAAAATTCTCAGTAGGCTGGTAAGCCATTTTTACCCTTACCCTTCTTAGTGATAAATCTGAAATACTATTGACCTGTTCACCATTTACCAAACTTCCGGGGTTAAGCTCTGCGTAACGCGCCCATATCTCTGCGTAACCGCTAAAGGAGATCGATCGTGTTTTTTCGTCGTTTAGATAATGTGTAAGTGTAGGGTTTCCAAAATCGTTCTTTTTTTGGGCACTTACCGTATTGATTGCCCCTGCAAGCAGAGAGAAACAGATCCCAATTTTTAAATAACTTGTTTTCATGTATCGTTAAAATTTACATTTTGTTTGGTAGTGATCACTACTTGTTTTTGACATGACAAAGGTAGATTCAGCATAGTCTTTGGGTTATTAGAAAAGTATTAGAAAGGCTATAGAATGTTATTAGAAAATTAGTTGATTTGATATTAAGTTGTTTAAATTCAAGCGTTTAAGTTTGTGGTTTACAGGGCTTGCAGTTAGTAGTCTTTTAGAAAAAGAAAATATTGTCGTAAATTTGATCTCGATTTTAAAATCAACGAATACAGATGAAGATATTGATAGTTGAAGATAACAGTCGGGTTTCTGCCCTTCTTAAACGAGGGCTCGAAAGTCAGGGTTATCAGGTATATATTGCAGAAGAAGCAGAGGAAGGTTTTGTACTTTTAGAAAAGATTGATTTTGAATTGATTATCACAGATATTATGCTGGGAATAATGGATGGGATAACGTTTTGTAAAAAAATACGTAATTCAGGAAAAAAAGTCCCAATAATCATGCTTACGGCACTCGGAACCATTGACGAAAAGATTGAAGGATTTGATGCGGGCGCGGATGATTATCTCGTTAAGCCTTTTGAAATACGTGAACTTTATGCAAGAGTTAAGGCTTTACTGCATCGCAAGCACGATTCAGGAAATACTTTAGAAGAAGCATCACAACTAATTTATAATGATCTTGTTATGGATAAACGGACCAAGGTTATCTATAGAGAAGGACAGACTATCAATCTTACTCCAAAAGAGTTCAATCTCCTGCATTTTATGATGCAAAATCCGGAAAGACTTCTCACGCGTGATGAAATAGCAGATAATGTCTGGGGCAATAATTTTGATACCGGAACCAACTACATCGACGTTTATATAGCCTATCTCAGAAAAAAAATCGACAAAGGTTTTGATCAAAAACTAATTCATACCAAAGTAGGGATGGGATTTATTTTAAGCAATAAAATATGAAATTAGTAACCCGTACCGCTCTTGCTTATGCTATTCTAACGGCTTTTATACTTTTTGTTTTTGCCTACAGCGTGTATTTTGTATCTGAAAAAAACAGAAAAGATGAATTTTTTGACCGGCTTGATTATAAAATCATCTGGCGCGCAGAGTTTATATTTGACGCCCAAATCAATAAAAACCTGATAAAGTTTTTGCACATTAAAAACAAGAAAGTGCTTAATGAGGCAGATATAAGCGTGTACGACAGCTACTTTCATCTTTATTTTTCAGATAATATGCCGCCGCTTGGTAATCAAAAGATATTAGAATCTATAAAAAAGAAGCAGTCTTTAAACTGGTCGGATGATAAATACCAATATCGAGGTGTTTTATATATAGATAATAATAGGGAATTTTATGTAATAGGCAGGGCGGTAGATATTTCTGGTCTCAATCATATCAATGCTTTCAAAGAGAACCTGCTTTATGTCTATTTTACCTCTATAATCCTGATCTTTATAATTGGTTTTGGGTTTTCTTACTATACCTTAAAACCTTTAAAAGATATTATTTTCCAAATTAGAGATATATCAGAGCATAATCTGAATAAACGCATCGTAGTACCAAAAGCAAAAGATGAACTTTATGAGCTCACTCAGACTTTTAATGCGACTTTTAACCGGTTAGAGAAATCCTTTAATAACCATCGAAATTTTGTAACCACAATATCGCACGAATTCCGTACACCTCTGTCTATTTTGATAGCAGAAATTGAACTTGGAAAAGAACTCAATCAAACTGTTGAGGACTACAAAATATCATTAGATAATGCTTTAGAAGAAGCAAATCATGTTTCTCAGCTTTCAACTGCCCTTCTTGATTTTGCACGTGCTAACTATGACAGGTCTCAAATAAAAATGTCGGATATCAGAATAGATGAAATCCTGGTTGATGCCAAGCTTAATCTTTTAAATAAGAAAGATGTCAAATACAAAATAAGCATAAGTTATAGCACCTTAGACTATACTGATGAGAATTTTTACAACTATTTCGGTAATCCATACTTGTTGCAATCAGCCTTTTCGAATATAATGGAAAATGGATGTAAATATTCTGCAGATCATTCCTGCCACGTAGACATTAGCGGTGCTGCAGATGAAATTGTCCTGACTTTTTCTGATAACGGAATTGGTATTCCTGAGGGAGATTTAGAACAGATCTATGATTTGTTTTACAGGGGAAAAAACAAAAGTTATGAAAACGGTTATGGCGTGGGGCTCTCTATTGTTAAACAAATTATTAACCTACATAACGGTTCAATCGATGTGAGTTCAACTGTTGGAAAAGGAACAAAATTTACAGTTACGCTTCCTATATAGTTATGATAACAAGAGTGACATTTATAGTTATCATGTTTCTACTTTTGAATTAATTTACTTTGAGCACTACTGTAATGTATCTCATTAAAGAAAGATTAACCAATTCGTTTTTAAAATCCATGATAATTGTTTACTTTGCTTTGAGAGATTCGACTAGGAATTGGTGACTTATAAAAATTGCTATAATTTATTGAGTTTATTTACCAGATAACTTATCATTTGTGCAATACTTTCAGCAGGAATAGAGAAATCATTTTCGATCCAATTTTTGATGACAGCAATACTTCCTTTTTCGCCAAATTGGTATACCATTTCAGTAAAAGGCTTTACTTCGGCAGTAAGTTCTATTTGATTTTCAACTGGAAAATTATTGCGAACACTTCTCAGGATCCGCGACAGAATTCCGCTTCCATCCGCTTTGGTAAACACAATTTTACTCATCTGCTTATCGCTTTCCAGTAACTGGCAGCTGAGCAGTATCACATCATCCATATTGGTGCTTGTACGCAAAACCGCTGAGAGTTTTTCAAAAACATCATCTTCTATTTCAAGCAGTATATCCAGCGGAATATTATAATGCCTATAAAATGTATTGCGGTTGACATCGGCTGTTTTACACAGTTCGGTTATGGTAATTTCGCTCAATTCCCTCTCGTGCAGCAAACTAAATAATGCCTCGCGCAATATTTTTTTAGTATACTGAACCCTTCTGTCTTTTCTTAAATCCATCACAAATTATTTTATATACGCTACAAAAGCATTAGTCTTTGTTCGCTAATGTACAGTTGCATCCTTTTTTGAAACAACAAATACATTCTTCTTTAATAGTTTTACGTAGTAATTAAAAAGAACACAACGTTAAATATTGAACATATTGTATAACAAATATAGCTTTTTCATCAAAATTTAAGCGGATTGAAAAGGACAATGTTAAATTTAAAAAAAATGGAAAATAAGATATCACGAAAAAAAATACTGCTGACCGGTGCATCTGGAACTGTAGGATTTGAAACCTTGCAGCATCTGGTTCAGCATACGGATTATGAAATAACGGTTTTTGATGTAAAAACCCAAAATTCGGTAAAAAAACTGGCTCCCTTTCGATCTCGGGTAGAGATTATGTATGGCGACATCAGCAATAGAGATGAAGTGCTAAAAGTTGCAAAAAATAAGGATGTAGCGATCCATTTGGCAGCAGTCATTCCACCTCTTGCAGATATAGATCCAGAGATGGCTTACAGTGTCAATGTGAAAGGGACCGAAAATCTTATTTACGCCTTAGAGAAGAATTCACCGGATTGTTATCTGATTTTTAGTTCCAGTATTTCAGTTTATGGTGACCGGATGAAGAATCCCCAGATAAGTAGCACTGATATTTTGCAGCCCAGTCCCGGTGATCAGTATGGAGAAACAAAGGTGTTGTGTGAGTCGTTGATTGTGAAATCCAAACTATCATGGAGTATTTTTCGTCTGGCTGCAATTATGGGGAACCATAAGATATCGAAATTGATGTTTCATATGCCGCTAGATACACCAATGGAAATCTGCACGCCAAAAGATACGGGAAGAGCTTTTGCTAAAGCAATTGAAAACCAAAAAAAACTAGAGAAGCAAATATTCAACTTAGGAGGGGGAGAGGATTGTGTTATTACTTATAGATCTTTTCTGGACAAAATGTTTGCTGAATTTGGCTTAGGCGAAGCTGATTTTCCTGAAAAGGCGTTTGCAGAGAAAAATTTTCACTGCGGGATTTTAAAAGATGGTGAAGATTTAGATAATATTCTAGGTTTTCGACAGCAAAATTTGAATGATTATTTCGAGATGGTACGCCAGAAAATTCATCCTCTCCAAAAAAAGATCACCTTTATATTTAAAAGTATTATAAAAAAATGGCTGCTCTCACAATCAGAACCCTATCAGGCGTTTAAAAAAGGGAGCGTTAAAAAAATGAATCACTTTTTTAACCAATTAGAGAAAGAGAAGTTAGAAAAGGTTCTATTGTAAATCCTAAATAATATTACTTATGATAATTAAAATGATAAGCTTGATAGTACTTTTAATAGTTAATTCAGCACTGTTTGCACAACATAATTTCAGCGTTGAAGTGTCAGGCATAGAACCCGGCAAAGGATCTGTTTTTTTTGGATTGTATGATAAAGAGAAAGGCTTTCTTGATAATGAGTCACAGATTGCCACCGCAAAAGTAAAAGCTACAGAAAATAAAGTGGTCTACACGTTCAAAAACCTACCGGATGGCGATTATGCTATTGCTGTTTATCAAGACTTGAATAATAACGGAAAATGTGATAGAAATATGATTGGTTATCCGATAGAAGGATTTGGATTTTCTAAAAATTATAAACCAAAACTCTCAGCACCTAATTTTGATGAAGTAAAAATTGCAATTAACCAGTATGCTAAAACCAGTATTGCATTGATTGTAAAATAGAAGACCGTTGCTTAGTTATGGGAATTACATATTGTTATACTCTGCTGCTCATGACTACATTAATATCTATACAGGCGAGCTTTAAATTTTCTTTTAGGAATTGCAAAGGGTGAGCCCCGTCGCATAAACGTAAGTTTTTAGTTACGTGATTAAGTGTAAAAAAAAGGCGCCAATTGTCTTCAATTGGCGCCTTCTGGTTTTTGTGACCCATAAAGGACAAATTACGCACCATTTTATGGAGGATTTGAAGAGATTGGCTTACTGGAAGTAGAGGCTGTCTTTTAGTGGCTTTATGAATTTGGTTTGGATGTACTGTTGGGGATTGAATAAAAAGGTAGCAAAGAAAAACAGAGAACTACTTTTTATTATAAAGCCCTCACTTTTTGCGACAAAATTGGATGTAAGTCCAAAGTCAATTTTTCATATAAAAGCACGTTAAATTAGGCATCCTAATCAACATAAAATTGTGATTAATAGACATGATTAGAGTGACTAGCAGTAGCCGTGCTTCGGTAATTATTTTCGCCATCGATGGGGAAGACTTTGAAGAAATAATTATCTTTGGGAAAATCAACTTCCAATGTGTTTACAATTTGATCCCGCCAGCTGACAAGCTGGTTGGATTCTTTAATGCACTACCACTTATAGAAAATCCAACAATTATAAACTTTTGCGCCTCGACGTCATAAAGAAAGTAGGATTTTAGTTCTCGCTTGTCATTTTCCCTCTATGTTTTTATCGATACGTAAGTTGCAAAATCAGTGTTGGAAAAACCAGTAAATCCTGCTTGTCGAAGCATTGTAACTAATTGTCCTCGATGATAATCGGCATGGTTATTTTGATGCAGTACTGTTTGAGCAAATTCCATGTGCCATTCTTCTTCCCGTACTTTGAAAGAAATTGTTTTGGGGTAATTTTCTACGGGATAATTCTCAATGAACTCTTTGTAATCGTCCATTGTTTTTTTCCAAATTTCAATTAGTTCATTTTTTGTGCCGGCAAATTCCGATGAAAGGTAGCAAGGGTTTGGTGTGTTTTTCCAAAAGTCAATCCAGACCTTTTTGGCGCTAACAATGTGCAGGGCCGTTTTTGCAACAGAATTAAAACTGCTTGCAATTTCTTTATCCCATTGCTGGTCGGTAATATGCTCAAGCCATTTGATAATAATGTTATCAACCCAATTGCTGTAATTAGTAATTTCTATAAGATACCTTCTATTCATTTTTTTGAGTTTAAAATTTAACGCAAAACTAGAAGGTATGCATAATAGACAGCTATTGCTAATCGTCCAAAAGCTGTTGTAGAACAGTCACATTTCTCTGCTGAAACTCTTTAGGGGTGATACCTTGCACACGTTTAAAGGACTGCGAAAAACTGGAATGACTCTCATATCCGACTTTGTAGAATACCTCACTTGGATTTTCATTTTGTAATAATAATAGTTCTGCCATCTTTATTTTTTGCAGCAAAAAATACTGGCTTGGTGCCAGATTGTAGATTTTAACAAATTTTCGCTTAAAAGTAGAAACACTTGTGTGGCACAGGAAAGCAAGTTATTCTATGGTGAGATTGTTGTTAATATTTAGTTCGACGGCTTTTCTGATTTCAAAATCAGAATATTCTTGTAGATTATTACTGTGGAATGAACAAATTTCATTGGGATATTTTCAAGAAGATGAAGCAGCAGTTCCTCGAATTTCAATTCCAGCATTTTATTGGAAAACATTGCAGGCTTGGCCTGAATAAGTTTAAGTGAAGAGATGAAATTTCTAATGAATGGATCTTTCACAAATACTACAAATGGTTTACTTAGCTGGTTAGGTCTGGGTGAAATTTTACTTATTACAGAAGCATATTTTACGAAAAAATTATTAAGTGCCGTGTTGTCAAAAAATAACATAGTGCTTTGATAATTGTTGTTTACCGGAAGTTTTTGGGTCATTAAACAATTGCCTGAAGAAAGAAGTGCAAATTGGTTATTGGTAATAGTTAATTTGCTGTCAGCATAGTACACAACTTTCTCGCCGTGCTCTAAAAACGAAACAAGATTTTGCGAAAGAAAAATTTTATTTCTCGGAGTTTCCTGATTTGAAATATAGTCGTATGTGCTAAATGTGTCCATTTTAAATTTCCATGTGCTTGCGTATTCTTCATGCCATTTTAAAATACAGAATGCAAGTTATTACAAAGTTTCTCCGTGTTATTACAAATCAGCATTATTGCCCTTTGATATCTTTTTGTTTTGTTATAAAATTGCAGTGAAATTACATATAACGGTTTTAAATCAAAACTTTTTTTATTAAAATTTAGTTATGCAATGAAATACAAAAATATATTACTTGTCAACGATATAAATGAGGATGCAGAGACTTTTGTATTAGTTCTGAATGCAATTAATAATAAAATTAGATCAACAGTCGAAAGTAGTGCACTTGAAGCTTTAAAAAAGTTACAACATTCAAAAATAACACCCGATATAATTTTCCTGGATTATAACATGCTGCATCTTGATGGAAGCGTATTTCTTAAATTGCTTCGCGATATTAAAGGTCTAAAAAGAATTCCAGTTGTACTTTATTCCCGAAATTCAGGACATATTATAAAGGAAGTATTGACCGAATTTAAACGAGTGCAGTTTTTGAAGAAGAGCGCAAATTACACAAAGCTTTTTAAGTCCCTGAAAAATATAATTTTGGCTGAAAAGGTTTAACTATTTATCAGATAATTTTTCCCGTTAAAAAAAGCGCCAATTGTTTACAAGTGGCGCCCAACGGCTTAGTTGAATCCGCGGATAAAATGCTCTTTTTTCGAGCATTTTTACGTTTTAGAATCAGACTGCTCATCAACAGGTTTTTGCTGTCTGTCCATCATTGCAGCAACGGTAGTATCTGGCAAAATATTGCTCATACCGATCATGGCCTTATTCTTAAAGCCCGAAATAATTTTATCCTCCCCGGACATCAGCGCGTCATACCCGTCCTTTGCCACATCGGCCGGATCGGCCAGTGAGGATTTGTCCTGCACTATTGCGCTTTGCAGCATGTCGGCCTTATTAAAAAAGTCGGTATTGGTCGCGCCGGGTAAAAGGGCAGTGACAGTAATATTATGTTCTTTCAGTTCATGCCTAATCGCTTCGGAAAAAGAGTAAACAAAAGCTTTAGTCGCGTGGTAAACCGACTGCCATGGTCCCGGGGTCTTGCTGGCTATGGAGGCTAGATTGAGTATTTTACCATAGTTGCGCGCTATCATCTGCTTTGCAAAATGTTTTGTCAATATCACCGTGGAGGCAATGTTCAGGTCAATAATTTCAAGTTCACGCTGAATCTCAGTATCTTTAAAAAGCCCGTAAACCCCCTGTCCTGCATTATTGACAAGCACGTCAACTGTTATATTCCTTGACTGGACTTCCGCGCATAGGGCAAAGGCATCTTCTCTGTTAAACAGGTCTTTTGCAATGGCAATTACATCTACATTGTGTTTGCTCAGCTCGGCAGCTTTGTTTTTTAATTCATCTTCGTGCCTTGCCACAATAACAAGGTTATATCCATCGCTGGCAAAAAGCTTAGCAAGCTCGTAACCGATCCCTTCGGTTGCTCCGGTAATCAGCGCATAATTTTTAGTATCTCCCATGATATTTTTTATTAAAAGTTAATTATTTTATCGAGTCAGTAATTCATTATTTAGTCTGCAATTTTTTTCTAACTTTTTGATCGCAAATAATTTAGTGATTCATAATAAAGCAAATTCGCATTAGAATCCGTTTTTTGGTTTAATATAAATTTAATGGGATTGGTAAAATTTATTTTACAACATTTTAATTAGGATTTACAAAATTTGACTAAGATGGTTTCTAGAAGCCGGAGTTGTGTGTAAATGGTTGATTTGTAAGGATATATTTTTTAGGAGCTTTTCCCACTATACGTTCCAATCTTTTGTGCCGAACCCCGGCGCAAAAGAATTTCCACTGCTATCGGGGCTATTGGGCATCGGGTCCAATTTTATATTTTAGGTAAATGTAAATTTTAACGCCATTGTTGTATTTCTAATTTACAGCAGTGCAAAAAATAAATCAAACATAACTTTAGGTGTAGGCTTTTGAACCTGTAAATGAAATAGTGCCGAAGAGGTGGATAGCAGCTACAGGATAATTTTTCTGCTTCTTGAAATTTAATAATTTCATCTGTCAAAAAATTATAATTATAGATTATCAGAAGATTTCTCTTTCTCAAAATTAGTAGTGAAACGTAAGAAATAACACGTTTCAAAAATGCAAAATGGATGATGGCTATGTTTATATAATTCCCATACCTTGTTATATAATTTTCATAACATCCATAATTAGTGAAGTGTGCTTTACTTATTGTGATTTTAATAACCTACATTTATTTCAAAATTATAACAATTAAAAAGATGCAGGAAGGTACAGTGAAATTCTACAATGAAGAAAAAGGTTTTGGATTTATAACACCGAAAAACGGCGGGAGTGAAATATTTGTCCACGCCACTGGTCTATCGGAGAGTATCCGTGAGAACGATGAAGTTCGCTATGATATCGCTGAGGGTAAAAAAGGCCCTAATGCGGTAAACGTCGTAGTGGCTTAATTTTCAAAAGAAAATGTAAAAGCACCTGTCTTTTGAGAGGTGCTTTTTTTTTGATATCAATTTTATTATAGGATGCTGCAGGAAATTTTCAGGCAATTTTCTTTTCGGGCTGCTGAAAATTTTCCATCTGCGATTTTAGTACATCTTTATATTTTGACAGACCAATACCCACTATAGGCACAGCCAGTGATCCTATTGCAGCTGCAGCCTGCACATTGCCTTTTTTGTTCAGATAGGAAGATACAAGTAATGTTCCCACTGCGCCCAGTAGTATCAGTTCACCTGGTACATCGGCAATTTTGCTTTCTATCAATGTTCTGATTTCTTCAAGGTTTTCCTGAGTGATTAAATTTTCCATAAATGCTTTATTTAGTGAATTGACGTTTTTTTTTTGTAATTTAAAATTACGCGTAAATAAGGCGCCTTGATTTACAGAATTGAAAATCCGGATTATATAATTAACAGCAGAGTGCCTGCAAGTAACTTCCTCTTCGTTTGATCCGGACCGCCGCCAGTTTCATGTTTCCAGGCGCCTGGTTTGGCATCGTGTCTCAATAAATTTGTTTAATTTGGCCTCTGCATTGTAAGGGTTTAAAAAATTAAAACATGATCTATCAAGAATTCCAGCCAGATATACGCCTAATTGATTTAGTCAAATGCTACTGGTGGTTTGATCATTCCGGTGCAGAGCATCATCACTATACCATTCTGCCTGACGGCTGTTTTGACCTTCTTGTTCACTTTAAAAATGGCGCTTTGAATGAAGTTTCACTCACCGGACTCTGGACAAAACAGGTAGAGGTAACCATAGATTCCAATACTCAAATTTTTGGAGTACGCTTTAAGCTGCTGGCCGTTGATAATATTTTCAGGCACAGTATAGCATCCGTCTGTGACAGCGAGCTAAAACTCGAAAATGATTACTGGCAGGTGCAGCGCAACAATTTTAGCGAGCTTCATTCCACAGTTGGTTTTTTTAATAATACAATGATCCGAATTTTAGAGCGCAGTAAAGCATTTGACGAAAAGAAACAGAAACTCTTTAGCCTTTTATACCAGAGCAACGGTGGACTTACCATTGAAGATTATTCACAGCAGGTCTTCTGGTCGGCCCGGCAGATTAACCGCTATTTCTCGCAGCGTTTCGGACTGTCCTTAAAGGTATATTGCAATATTTTAAAATGCGCTGCGTCTTATCCAAATCTGCAGCAGGGAAGACTTTATCCGGAGGAAAATTATTTTGACCAGTCCCATTTTATCAAGGCGCTAAAAAAACATACTGGTAGCAGTCCAGGTGAGCTTTCGTCTGACAAAAACGACCGATTTTTACAATTGCATACCCTGAAGGATAAGTAATTTTGCGCATATAATTTAAAAAAGCACAAGAAATGAAATTCAGCAGTATAAGGATTTTGGTAAATGACTTCGACCAAATGTATGATTATTACAATGAAGTTTTGGGGCTGGAATGTTCATGGGGCAAGCCCGGAGAGAACTTTGCCAGTTTCAATATTGGAATTGCCTCGGGTATCTCCATATTTAAGGCTGAGCTTATGGCTATGGCGGTAGATGATTTTCAGCCGGCGAAAGACACAGCGGCAGAGGATAAAACTGCGATTATCCTACAGGTGGAGAGTGTGGATGAAAGTTTCACGGAATTAAAGTCGCGAGGTGTAGCGTTCATTAATGAACCCAAGAATATCGCTGTCTGGGGAATCAGGACCGTACACTTCAGGGATCCTGAAAACAATTTGTTTGAGTTATATTCCGACCTGTGAAAGGAGCAGCTAAAATATACAAATTTAAAAAATTCAGGTGGGCTGAAGTACAGCAAAAAGCGGTCAGGGTGCCGCTTTTTGCTCCTGGATTTTTACCTTATTTAAGCACAAAACCGGCT
Organism: Flavobacterium sp. NPDC079362; assembly: GCF_050267765.1. NCBI lineage: Bacteria > Pseudomonadati > Bacteroidota > Flavobacteriia > Flavobacteriales > Flavobacteriaceae > Flavobacterium > Flavobacterium sp. NPDC079362. The sequence continues at coordinate 20,777 of NZ_JBNNFM010000027.1, forward strand.
TCTTTAAGCGTTTCGGCCACCTTCATCACGATCTCTGAACGGTGTTTTCCGTCGGTGACCGTAAGGTCTGTCTTTACCCAGTAACGGATAATAATCTGTATAGTGCTGCCTGTAATGCCCGATACAACAGCGGAGTTGGAGTATCCCTTTTCGGCGACCTCGCTGTCCGCTTTCATAACCTCGGTTATAAGGCTGAGCGCCTTTCTGTAATCCGATCCGTATTCTATTCCAATGGTAAAGTCCTGCAGCAGAAATCCGCCGCTGTTATAGTTGATCAGCGTGTTTTTGATCAGCAGTGCATTTGGAATATAAATATTCTTACTGTCACTTTTAATCTGCGTGTCGCGAAGGTTCAAGGCGACCACTTTTCCTTTTACGGCGTTGCTTTCAATTATGTCCCCCACAGAAAACGGCCTTTTAAAGGCCAGCAGTATACCTGCCAGGAAATTTTCCCCGATATCTTTGAGTGCAAAACCAATAATAAAGGCCGATATTCCCGCGCCGGCAAGTACGCTTTGTGCAACACCGGTAAGACCAATTACACGGAACATAAAAAGAAATCCGATCACGATCAGTACTGCCTTGATTAGATTGGCTATAAATGTTGCCAGAAGCGGATCATGCATTCTGCGTTTTAACCTTGTGTCTGCAAAGATTCTCACCCGTGAGGCAATGAACCAGGAGATTAATACCACTACGACTGCCAGTAGCAGTTTAGGGGTAATGTCCACGATACTTTGGTAGTATCCTTCTATATGCTGTGCGATATCATGCAGAAATTCTTCCATAATACGTATTTTATAAATTAAGGTCCAGTGAAGGACTGATTCATTATTTTTTGGAGTTGTACCTGATGGGCTGAACGGACTAACTTATTAGGTATTACCCGTAGCTAGCCAATTAAATGATCTGCAGATGCGGACGGATCTGCATAGTTACAATATCGCATCTTTTTGGCTGTGACAGGCAAAATAAAGTACTCATTGCAATATCGTAAGCCTCCAGCATTTCCAGTTTTTCTACTTTCTCGTGCTGCACTTCTTTGGGGTCGGTCTGCATGTCGCTGGTTACCGCGCCGGGTTCAATCAGGGAAACTTTTATTCCAAGCGGATTTAATTCTTTACGCAAGGATGTGCTAAAACCTCTAATCGCTGTTTTAGTTGCCACATAAATAGTACTTTCCGCAGTACGGCTTTCTGCGCTCATTGATCCAATATTGATAATATGTCCCGATTTTTGCTCTTTCATTCTTGATGCGGCTTGCTGAGCGAAGGCTAGATAACCTGTAATATTTGTATCAATAACATACTTGTAATCTTCATACGTTTCCTTGGTGAGTCCGGGCGCTGCGAGCGCTGCGTTGTTTATTAAAATATCAATTCCGCCCAACTCATTATCTACTATATCAAAGATTTTATCAATGTCTTCTTTTTTGGTTACATCTGCCGGGGTGCCATACACTTCGCTGCCCGGAAATTGTTGTTTGATATCGGCAACGGCATTATCGAAATCTTCCTGATCTCTTCCAAAAATAAGAACGCGCCCGCCAAGAGATACTAATACATCGGCAATTGCTTTTCCTATTCCGGTTGTTCCGCCCGTGATTACAATTCGTCTTCCATTGATGTTTTGTCCAAAGTAATTTGTTAATTTTTCCATTATGTGTTTTTATTTATTAGTAAATATTACCATTCAATCTTAATTAAAGCCTGACCTGAAATCTCATATTCATGCAGTTTTGCACTTTGGTGAAAGGCCTTTAGTAGCTCCTTATTCTGAAATACTTTCATTTTAATACTTCGATCGCCTAATTTTATAATTTTTAAATTGCAGGACATATCTTTATCCCCGTCAAGGTGTATAGTGACAGATTTTCCCCTTTTGGTAAATTGATTAGGATAATCTATAAAAATTAAAAAGTCTTTATCGGCTTTGATGTATTGTCTTGGCACTACACCAAATGCCATTCCGGCGCCGTAAACTTCCTGACCAACCTGACCGCTTTTCTCCCAGCCGTTGTATAAATCCTCTAACGGAACCCACAAATCAGCCTGTATTTCTCCGGTTTTCACTTCTTCCGAGAGCATTTCTTTAGGCAGCATTGTGGGATAATAGTAGGCAATTCTGCTGACGGCAAATTTTATGAATTCGGGAATCAGCGTTTTTAACGCTGGTAAAATAGCGACGTCCTTTGCCTGAACGAAATATTCCGATAACGCGGCATAGACTTCTAATTCTTCATAAGCCGCAGTATACGGAGCATCATTTAGTGGAAAGATGGAAAAGAAATTCGTGTAATTTTTTCCAAAGCCATATCTGCAGTCGTAAAGCTGTACATTTTTAAATAACCCGCTAAGGCAGGTATAACTTAAATCCAGATACAGTTTTTTATTGGTAATTTTATACAATTCTAATAATGCTCCCGCCGAAAAAGCGGTATTATTGGCCTGATATAAAATATTGATTCCCAGATCTTCCAGTTTTTTTGCAGCTTTTTCCGCCTCGTTTAAATAGCGTTTTTCTTTGGTCAGCTTATAAACCAATAACATTAAATGAGCGTAGGAACCCGGAACATCATTTTCTCCTCCTTCGCCCGGAGCGGTTTCTGCTTTGATTATTTCCAGGGTTTCCATATTATAAAATACCGGCCATGAATATTTAAAATGGTGCGCCACTTTTATGACATAATCAATGGAATCTAAAAGGAGTTTCTCTGCTGTTTTGTCGCCCTGCAAAGCCAGTCTTGCCAAATTCATCAACGGATGATGCAGGTACCAGGAGTCCATCACCATTTCTTTTTTTTGTTCTTCGGACTGGTCAAGTTTCTCAACAAGTGCGGGAAGCCATCTGTTTATGCATTTAATTTTTGGATCATAAAAAGCGGGCAGCCCTTTAATTAAATCTTCACAAAGCGGCTGTTTTTCGCCGCTCCATTTTTCATATTCCTTAAATGGAGTGAGTACGGCAAGCTGAACCATACTCTCGGCAGGGGTTTCATAATCGCACAAATAGGCATTCAGGTACGGACTTCCGTTATTTTGTGTCCATGCACCTTTGTTATAGGTTAAGTCTGTAATGACTTTCTGCGCAATATCAGGCCAGTGATTATATTCAATTCTGGGCTGCTCCAGTACCTTGTATATTTTTACAAGATTATTTAAGAAATTTTCGCAGATAGCCGATGTCTGCTCAAATATTTCGGTTGTAAACACTACATAAGCATCTGATATTGTAAAGGCTTTATCTGCAGGAAGGGGCAGTTTATCTGTAGCTGGAAGCTGAAATCCAATTTCGGGCCAGCTTCCCCCAACGGTACTTTTTGATTCTGTTTGGGTCACTTCGCAATATTCTGATAGGGACGTAAGGTTTTGAAAATAAAAAAAGGACCCCGTTTGCGGTTTTGTAATGCTTGCAAATAGTAATCCTGATCGGGAACCGAACTGCTCCATATGGATTTTGCCGCTGGTATTTTCTACACTTCCGTTTTGTGTAAGCGGAAGTATATCCCGGGGCCAAAACGGAATCATTAACGGGATGTTTGCCTTAAAGCTGGTTGTATAATGCAGCAAAGGCGAAGTTTCATCGGGAAAAGTAACACGAAGTTCATAACTTCCAAGTTTGGAATTTAAAATAATGACGATACTGTCTTGATCATCAAAAATATTGGACACTTCAAAACAGCCGTTCATTGCAAATGCGGCGCGAAACGCTATTTTTCCGTTATTGGGCATAAGGGCGACAATCCAGAGAGAATCGCCTGTATTATAAAATTGATACGTATAATCAAGAATTTTTCTTTCTAAAAGTATGTCACTATTTTCAATATCTGCCTGAGCAGGTGCGCTCCATGGTGTTCTCGTATGCATAATGATAAGTTTTAGTTTATAAAAATGTGGTATGTACTGCCTAATGGATTATAGGATCTTCATAATGACAAATTTCAATAAAACAGACGTATTTTGTCTTATATAATTTTTCCGTGTTTTTATAAATTTTTCTTTTTTCAGTTAATGCTGGCCATCTTAAAATACTGTAAAGATCCGCGGAAAAACTGTAAGGAATTATAAGACAGCGTACTGTAATTTTGATTTATAACCTTTAAAAATATCATTATGAAAACTGCGATAAAAAAAACAGCTGATACAAAAAGTAAAACGGGAACTGCTGCTGCCAAACCAACAGCGTCCAAAACAGCTCCAAAAGGGACGGTGAAGGCAAAACCTTCTGCTGCTGAAGGACTTCGAGAATTATTTGTAGATTCGCTAAAAGATATCTACTGGGCTGAAAAAGCACTGGTTAAGGCACTTCCAAAAATGGCCAAAAATGCAACGTCTGAAAATCTTATTACTGCTATTAATGAGCATCTTTCAGTAACCCAGGAGCAGGTAGCCAGACTTGAAGAAGTTTTTAAATCGGTAGGAGAGAAGGCTGCTGCCAAAAAATGCGACGCGATGGAAGGACTTATAAAAGAGGGCGAGAGTATTATGGAGGAGACTGAAGCGGGACCTGTAAGAGATGCCGGAATTATTGCGGCCTCACAAAAAATTGAGCATTATGAAATTGCTACCTACGGGACACTGGCAGCCTTTGCTACAACCCTGGGCGAGGATGACGCCGTACTGCTTCTTGAGAAAACGCTGGCTGAAGAAAAACAGGCTGATGTTACGCTAACAGAAGCTGCTTATAATACGATCAACTTCGACGCAAAAGAAGAGGATCAGGAATAATTTCAAATTGCAATTCCAAGATTAGATTTGATTTTTAAGAAACCTGTATCATTTTTTAATGGTGCAGGTTTTTTTTGATAAATCAAGAGTGCTCAATTGTGTTTTATTTGTAAGAAATTGAAATTATCCTGTAAAATTAATGGCCTAAATTATAGTTACTTAGCTGTCTATTAATTTTAAAAAAGACCATCATGAAAGCAGCAGTTATTCACGGACCTGGTTCGGTTAAATACGATACGGTAGAGGATCCAAAAATCAATGCACAGGACGATATTATTTTGAAAGTTACTTCCACGGCCATCTGCGGATCGGACCTGCACATCTATTCAGGCGCAATGCCGACATCACCAATGGTTCTTGGCCATGAATTTATGGGAATTGTAGAGGAAACAGGATCGGCTGTTACCCATCTTAAAAGAGGTGACCGTGTGGTTGTTCCGTTTCCGGTCGCTTGCGGGAATTGTTTTTTCTGCAATCATGACGTTCCGGGAAACTGCGAGCACAGTAATCCCGAGCATTATGGCCCGGAGGGCGGAATCCTGACCGAAAAAGGAGGAGCGCTTTTTGGGTATACGGATCTTTATGGAGGATATGACGGCGGGCAGGCGCAGTATGTACGGGTTCCTTATGCCAATTACGGACCGCGCGTGGTTCCGGATAACCTAACCGATGAGCAGGTGCTTTTCCTTACCGATATCTTTCCGACCGGATATACAGGAGTGGACTGGGGAGAAGTGAAAGGGGGAGAGACCGTTGCTATTTTCGGATCGGGCCCTGTCGGGATTATGGCAGCCAAAAGTGCCTGGCTAAGGGGAGCTGCGCAGGTAATTATCGTGGACACGCTGCAGTACCGTCTGGACAAGGCGAGGGTTTCTACAGGATCTACTACTATTTTATGGGAAGATCCCAAAGACGTTGTAGAGCATATCAGATCCCTTACCAATGGGCGCGGCGCGGATGTATGTATTGATGCTGTCGGCTTTGAGCCCGAAAGAAGCCTGGCTGACAAAATTAAAGCGACCGTCAATTTTGAAAAAGGCTCTATTAAAGTGCTTGAAGCCTGCATGAGCGCGGTGAGAAGAAGCGGTATTGTTTCGGTTCTCGGGGTATATCCCGTGAATTACGATAATTTTCCGCTTGGACAGTTTTTTGACAAAGGGATAATACTCAAAGGCGGGCAGGCGCCGGCGCATAAACATATCGATAAACTCCTGGAATATGTAGTGCAGGGAAAAGTGCAGCTCGATGATATCATTACCCACAGGCTTCCGTTATCTGAGATTTCGCATGCCTATAATATTTTTAATAAAAAAGAGGATGGCTGCGTTAAGGTAGTGCTTGATCCCTGGAAATAAACATCGATTATAAACATTCATTAAAAAAAAATCTGCACCTGGTGCAGATTTTTTTATACATTGATTTAAATATGCCAATGAAATCCGATTTACTCGGGTTTTATTTTTTCAATGATCAATGCTGCGGCCTTATCGGCTGCCTGCTGTATGATCTGCTCGGGACCGCCTGCAAAAACCTCCCTGTGGTCTATTGTTCCAGAAGGCGTAATGATGGACAAAAAGATGGTACCGACTGGTTTTTCCGCGGTCTCGCTTCCTCCCGCAGTGGTAAGCCCTGTCAGGGCCACTGTTATGTCGGCATTGAATATGACCGCTGTGCGCTGGGCAAGGGCACTGGTGACCTCTTGAGATTCGGGGGTAAACTGCTCTATTAGTTCGCGGGGTACCAGCAGGATCTGCTCTTTAACAAAAACTTCATAACAGACAATACCGCCCCTTAAAATTTTTCCCGACAGCGGGGTTAGGGAAAATTCAGCGCTTAGTTTTCCCGCTGATGCGCTTTCTGCAAAAGCAATATTCCAGCCTTTGGCCGCAATGGCCTCGCTGCATTGGATTATAATTTCTGATGTCATAACCTTCAATATTTATTAAACTGTTCTTCTGGTTACATTTTTAACTATTCGATGTAGTTTATTTTAGATCTGGCAAACTGGTCCAGTACCTCCTGGGTGGGGCGTTCCACGTCCCTGGCGATCAGGGCGGATTCCAGCAGATAATCGTCCACAAAATCAAAAACGGTTTTTTCGGCTTGGTCAAGCCTCTTGATGTCATCGGGCTCCACCGAAGCACTATATACATTTTCAAGGTGCTGCCTAAGGTCTTTTTCGAACTGTTTTATAAGGTCTTCCATTGTTTTTTATTTATGGTTAAAGAAATTGTTCGTCATGTACTATATTTAATAACCGAAGAAAATTTAGGCTGTTAAGGCACTTAAAAGTAATACTTTAGCTTCGATATTTTTTTATATGCAAATGGGCAATTTTTATCAAATTTACATTCGGATCCTGCCTGGTATTTGATCAAAGATAATGGATGTTAAATTCAAGTGTTGAAACCAGGTATCATTTAATAATGTTTTATATTTGATATGAAATACCAGAAACATATTATTTTAAATTACCGGCGATGGAAAAGGGGATCAGGCTGAAGATCCGAAAAGAACTGGACGGCAGACAGCAGTCAAATATTATTAAATTAAAAGGCAGTCTGATCTCAAAAGGCTATACAGAGATCATACACATTTTGGATCAGGACCAGGAGTTCCATATCAATACTTTTGACATTGAGAGCGGAACGGCCAGTGAAGTGCGAGAGTTCATTACGGCATTTATTGCCCGGGAGCAGCTGGAGGACAGTATATCTATTTTTAGTTAATTATTTTCTGCTTAATTTTAAGTAACCTTTAAAAAAAAATTATAAAAAGCGTCCTTTTCAATGAAAGTGGCGCTTTTTGATTTTATAGGTGATAGTAAAATAGCAGGGAGAGGATATTTAATATTATTTTTCAGGAGCTTTTCCCGCTATATGTTCCAATCTTTTGTGCCGGACAACGGCACAAAAGGATTTCCACTGCTATCGGGGCTAGGGCTTCTGAAGAGCCCTGCTTTGTCAGCATAGCGATAATCGGCGCAGCTGACCCGTGCTGTAAAGGAACAAGTTTTCGATAGAAATTCTATTTTTCAGAACTTCCACCATTTTTTATCCTTGCTGTTAGCGGTCTCCGCTGCAGTGTCTGTATTTAAATTCTCGCCTGGAACACCTTCTGCATCTGGACCGAATTGCTGATCTTCTGAAAACTTTTCGTCTGAAGGCTCGTTAAGGTCGCATGTAAATGGATTCTTCTGTGACTTCAAATGAGATTGCAAATCAATGGCAGAATCAGCAGCATCATTCTCATTGGCTTCTGAATTGGAATCGTCATCTATTTTTTTAAGGAATCGGAAACTGAAATCTATTGGTTTTTCCTTGCCGATTTCAAAAAAGTCGATTGTATACTGGTTTTTATCCAGGTTGACGGCCTTGATGCTCCCTTTCTTAAATACCTGATGCAGAACCAGATCCCCGACGCCAAAAAGTTTCTTGTTCTCGGCATTTGAATTTCTAGCAGGTACTTTAGCAGCCTGCAGGATCTCAGGGCTGAGTTTTCCTTTACGGATGTAAAACTCCTCGCTGATTTCAAAGAGAAAACGCGAGGGATGTTTATTGAGCCCTGTGGTAAAATTATAGCCTTCCGAATCGGTGATGTAAAATCTTTTCTCGGCGCGCGTCACCGCTACATAGGTAAGCCTTCTTTCTTCCTCAATGGCGCGGCTTCTTCTCTCTTTGATCGAGAGCGCACTTGGCAGCACGCCTTCAGTGAATCCGCAGAGGAAGACATAAGGAAATTCCAATCCTTTTGATATGTGGATCGTCATCAGTTTTACCTTATCCTGATTTTCATTCTGGGTATCCAAATCGGTGTAGAGCGCAATTTCCTGCAGGTATTCCTCGACATTGACAGGCTCATTGTTTTCTTGTTCCAAAAGCAGCATGGAACTAACCAGCTCCTTGATGTTTTCCAGCCGGTTTTCATCTCCGTCCTTGCGGTACAACGCGGCCAGTCCGCTTCGCTCGAGTATCTCTTTGACCAGATCCGATATGGATTTTGTTTTGGCAAGCTCTTTTAGCTGAGCGATCAGATCCAGAAATTCAGCGGCCCCTTTTTTGGACAGCTCGTTATCGGTGATGTTTTGCTCTAGCGCTCTGAGAAGCGATAGGTTCTGTTCGCGTCCCAGATAACTCAGGCGCTCGATAAACTTCTTGCCGAGCCCCCTTGAGGGATGGTTAAACATACGAAGGAACGATATATTATCGCCTGTTACAATCAGCCTTAAAAGCGACAGGACATCCTTTATTTCTTTTCTCTCAAAGAATTTAACACCTCCAAAAATCGTATAGGGAATATTTTCCTTGATGAGGGACTGCTCAATGTTTCGGGAAATATGATTGGCGCGGTAAAGTATGGTGATATCGGAATAATTCGCCTTTTCGGTTTTAAGGATTTCCTTGATTTCCGAGGCTACCCAAAGGGATTCCTCAAAATCATTTTTGCCGTGAAAATGGACCACTTCAACTCCTTCGGGTTTCTCGGTAACCATATCCTTGTCGACCCTTATTTTGTTGTTTTTAATAATGTGGTTTCCCACTTTCAGGATGTTGGGCGTAGAGCGGTAGTTCTGGTTCATGATAATCGTTTCACAGTTCGGGAACATCTTGTCAAAATCTACCAGGTATTCGGGTTTGGCGCCGCGCCATTCGTATATGGTCTGGTCAGGATCGCCCACCACAAATAAGTTCTGATGAATACGCGAGAGCATTTCCACCAGCTCAAACTGGCTGTCAGAGCTGTCCTGGGCCTCATCTACCTGTATGTAATGCATGTTTTCCTGCCATTTTACAAGCACTTCATTAAAAGTATTTAGGATGTATACGGTGAAGTGTATTAGATCATCGAAGTCAAGGGCATAATTCCGCTTTTGTTTATCGAGGTATTTGTGAAATATTTTTAACGACAGATTCTCGGTATTTTCGTCCTCAAAGCTTTTATTGGCCAGAATGTAGCTTAAATAGTCAGAGTTGCCTTTTGATTTGGAAATGAACTGAAGGGCCTGCTTGAAAGTCAGGTTCTTGGAGCTGATATCCAGCTCGTTAAAGACTTCACGCAGGATTGTCTTTTGATCTTCCGCGTCGAGGATGATAAAATTTTTGGGATACTGGATCTTGTTTATTTCTTCGCGCAGGAACCGGACGCAAAAACCATGGTAGGTGGTGATAAGGCTCACATCATAAGTATCGCCTATGAGCATTTTGACCCTTTTTTTCATTTCCTGCGCCGCCTTGTTGGTAAAGGTCACGCAAAGGATATTGGAGGAATTGATCCCGAGCCTGTCCACGATATAGGCAAATCTGGAGGTCAGTGCTTTGGTCTTTCCTGATCCGGCACCGGCAATCACGCGAACATACCCTTCGGTAGTTTCCACTGCCTGAAGCTGGTTTTGATTAAGGTTCTCTAGGATGGGATCAGTCATTTCGTTTTTGTATGTTTTGGTTTAGTATTTTTTGTTGGGATCGTGTAAGCCTGGTTAAAATCAAAAAATCCTGAAAAGAATTTACCATAAAATTAGTAAATTCTTTTCAAGATCCTGGATGTCCCTATACTCTCTTACTGTTAAATATCCGAGAGTTTGGAAGGGTCGGTGGCCTCGGAGATGCTTTTACCCTCAGGATTGTTTTTTTTGTCTGACCCGTCTTGGGGTGCGTCCTCCTCATAATCATTCAGGCGGCCGGCTTCTCCAGTACTGGCTCCGGGCTGCATGCTTCCCGAACCGCTGTAGGCGCTGTTGGCATTTTCGTTTGTGTTTTCCTCTTCCTGTTGTGTGTTTTTATTTGTTTCCATGATTTTCAGTTTTATGGGTTTTCTCTTTATGATTTTTGAGCAGCTCACGGGCCTGTTTGAGTCCGGTAGCTATGGCAATTCCTTCTTCCGCGCCGTCCTGAAGCAGGGCATTGGCGATCTCGACAGCCTTTTCGCCGAGTTCTGCGGGCTGGTTTTTATAGGATGGGGGATAATCCCCGTCGTACCACGGCATGATATTAATTATTTTCTGCCAGATAATCCCTGACGTCATCCACTCTGGTGCCGGCGGCCCTTACAGCGGTTTTTAATGTTTCCTGCGGCACATTGAACTTTTCAGACCAATACTGCACCTCATAGGATTCGTTTATATTAATCTGCGAATCATCTGCTTTTCCGGTTTTCGTTTTATCATCCATGATTTTTAAATTTAATAGTTTACCCAAAGTTACTTTATCAGATGACTTTTTTTGTTATATCATAATGTACGATTGTTATAGGATTGTTATGATTACTAGTGATTTATGAGCCCTATGAACGGCTGTCAGGTTTGTTTGGAAAAAATTACAAACCGCAGAAGCTTATAGTTTTAGCTCTTATTTTTAATGAAAAGCTCCATATAATTTTATAATATTAAACTGATATTTTGATCTGCAATTGCTTTATTTTTTACTGAAAAAAAATTATCTTTGAGAGAACGCCATGCAGTGGCGTTTAAATATTTAAAATTTTAGCATTCTTTCAGGTATGAACTTTCATAATAATAATAATAATTATAATTCTGAATCAGGAAATAATCATTATTTTCTAAACGGTTCTGATCAAATGAGCACGACCCTGCGTCAAACCAACTGGTCGCAGCATGTTTTGGGCGTTCCGGAAAATTGGTCCATCAGCCTGCGAAATGCCGTGGCAATGGTCCTGTCATCAAAATTCCCAATGATTCTCTGGTGGGGAAGCGAACTGATTCAATTTCATAATGATGCCTCGGTGCCGCTTCTCTCCGGTATCGGAAAAATGCAGGCGGCGGGAAAACCGGCAGATGATAACTGGTCGGGCACCTGGCATCTCACGGGTCCAGTTATACAAAAAGTAATGCAGAGCGGGGAAGCAGTTAATTTCCAGGACCAGCCGGTCAGCTTTACGGAAGCTGAAAATGAAAAGGAAGCGCAGCAGTTTTTCTGTTTCTCCTATAGTCCTCTATTTGGGGATACGGGAGAAGTTGAGGGAGTGCTGGGCATTTGCGCCGATATTAGCGCTGTAAAGCATAACGAGCAGCAAATCAGATCACTTGTGGACAGCGCACCTTTTCCAATCGGTGTCTACGAAGGCAGGGAAATGCGCATCGCTATGGCCAATCAGGCTATCATCGATGTCTGGGGGAAGGGCAGTAACATGGTAGGTAAAACTTATTTTGATGCGCTTCCCGAACTGGAAACTCAGGATATTTACCCAAGACTGCTCGAAGTGTTTACTGAAGGCAGGCCCTTTAGCGCACGTAATCAGCGAGTGGACCTTATGGTGCAGGGAAATCTTCAGCCATTCTACTTCAACTACAGTTTTACTCCGTTATTTGACAAGGAAGGCCAGGTATACGGCGTATTGAACACAGCTGCGGATGTTACGGACCTTAACCTTGCAAAGGTCAAAGTGGAACAGACACAGCAGGATTTCAAAAACCTCATACTTCAGGCGCCTGTCTGTATGTGTCTGCTGCTTGGACCTTCCCATAGAGTGGAGGTAGTAAATGAATGTATGATTAACCTTTGGGGAAAGGAAGAGCGGGATGTGATGAACAGGCCGATTTTTGAGGCTCTGCCCGACGCAAAGGAGCAGGGACTCGAAGCGCTTCTGGACCATGTATACAAAACAGGCGAGACCTTTACAGCCAATGAGATGCCGGTACACCTGATCCGCTTCGGAAATCCTGATATTGTCTATCAGAATTTTATTTATGAACCCTACAGGGATGCAAGCGGTGCAATTTTAGGTGTTATTGCGATATCAAACGATGTCACAAAACAGGTGCTGGCAATGAGAAGAATTGAAGAAATTGTTCAGCAGAGAACCCAGCAGCTTGAATCGGCCAATGAGAGCCTGAGCCGATCTAATTCCCAGCTGGCTGAATTTGCCTATATCGCGTCGCATGACCTGCAGGAGCCGCTGCGAAAAATCAGCATTTTTTCACAGATGCTCGAAGCCAATGTTGGCGGTTCCCTTGATGCAAAATCGCAGGGACAGCTCAAAAAAATAAAGGAATCCTCAGAGAGGATGCAGGCCCTGGTAAAAGATGTCCTTGCGTATTCCCAGCTGAACAATGCAGCAGGAGAAATTGTCAGTGTAGATCTTAACCAAATCGTTGAAGGAATTTTATCAGATATGGAACTGCTCATCGAACAGAAAGATGCTGTTATAACTGTCGCCAGACTTCCCACAGTTCCGGGACAGCCCCATCAGCTCACCCAGCTGCTGAGCAACCTTATCGGCAATTCGCTGAAGTTTCATCGTCCGGGGTCCGTCCCGCAGATAAGCGTGGAAGCGTTCGAGGTCCCTGATGAGGAAAAAACAGCACTAAGCCTTGACACTGCAGTGGATTTTGTCAGGATTATAGTGAGTGATAAGGGGATTGGCTTTAAAGAAGAACAGGCCGATAAAATTTTTGAACTGTTCCAGAGGCTGCACAGCAAGACGGAATTTGAAGGTACCGGTATAGGCCTTTCAATCTGCATGAAAATTGTTGAAAACCACCACGGACTGATCTCCGCACAGGGCAGTTCGGAGAATGGAGCACGGTTTAATATTTACCTGCCGCTGAAAAGCGCGAAGTAATGCCGATACAGCTGTAAACTGGTCCTCTGGATTTGTCATTAAGCCGTCAACACTGCTCAATATTCCAGCCTGTTTAATATAAATCCTTCAAGTTCCTTGTCAACGGACTGGTCACGAAATTCCGTGGTGAGGATTTTGCTGTAGAGTATTATATTATTTTCCATTAAAAATTCGTCAAGCGCATCAAGGCCCAGCAAAAAAGTTGGCTTTTCGGTCTGCCATGATAACGTATCTAGAGAGGACAGATCATTTAGTTCTAAAACAAACTGCGATTTCCCTGAAGATTGTTCAGGGATCGAAATGGTAAGTTCAAAATCATTGTCCTGATCCTTGTAAGAGCCGGTAAGAAAGTATGCTAAAGTCATAGATTTCATTTAGGGTAAAGATTGCTGTATACAACACTGCTGGGATATGACTAAAAGGATTGTCAGAAGAAAATGCTCTGGGCTTTGGCGAGGGCTTTTTTCATATCTATGCCTTTCTGAAGTGCGCCTTTGAACAGGTCTCCTTCTGCCTTCATGCGGGCGATGGAATTCTCAATATTAAAATCTTTCATCGATAGTCCTTTTTTAATTTCTTCCCAGTGGAGCGGCATGGAAACAGTGGCTCCAATTTTTGGACGTAATGAGTAAGGGCAGGCAATGGTTGCCCCCGGTCGGTTTTGAAGAAAATCCAGATACATTTTGCCGTTTCTGTTTTTTATCTGGCGCTCTGTACTGGTGAAGTCCGGTAGCTGGTCCTGTACGATCGTTACGATGAGCCTGCCAAACATCTGGGACTGGTCATACGAATATTTCGCGCCAAGGGGAATGTAAATATGAATACCCGTTGACCCTGATGTCTTGACATACCCGGTTATCTCCATGGCATCGAGAATTTTTTTAACCTCCTGGGCGGCTGTAATTACCTGCTCGAAAGTGTTGCTTTTGTCAGGGTCAAGGTCAATGACACAGTAATCGGGGTTATCGGGATGTTTTATGGTGCTGAACCACGGATTCATTTCAATACATCCAAGTGATGCCATATACAGCAGTGTCGCCTCGTCGCCCCCAACCAGAAATTCCTTGTCCTCCCCGTCGCTTGTGGTGTAGGGGAAGGTTTTGGCCCAGTCCGGCGCTTTTCCCTTCACATCCTTCTGGTAGAAACTCTTTCCATGTATGCCCCCTGGAAAACGGTTGAGCGAAAGGGGGCGGTCTTTAAGGTAAGGAAGTATAAATTCCGCTGCCTGGTAATAGTAATTGAACATATCGCGTTTGGTGTAGCCGTCCTCTGGCCAGTACACTTTGCTCAGATGGGAGAAAGTGAGGCTGTGGCCTTTTATCTTCTTGGTCTGTGTTTCCTCTGTCGGGTTTAGCAGTGTTTTGCTGCCGGAATGTTCGGCACCTTTTACAAGACCGTTGTTTTTTTCGGCTATTAAAACGGTTTCTGCCGCGGGCGAGGCAGTCTCCCGTACTACATCGGCCGCTTTTTTATCGGAGCGCATTCCTTCAAAAGAAGGATGGCGGAAAACACCGTCGGTGGTAACTTCCGCGAAACTTACCTCGCAGACCAGGGACGGCTTAAGCCACGTTGCAGCTGCATTGGGAGGGTTCGGACGAAAGCGTGAGGGTTTGTTGATGTCGGGTTCCGATGCAAAGGGAATCTTTTTGGTAATTATAGGCGTAAACTCTTTCATCATCTCTTTCTGCAGTTTGTCACTGAAACCCGTGCCGACTTTGCCCACATACTCAAAACGTCCATTTTCATAAACACCCAGCAATAGGGAGCTGAACAGTTTGGAAGAGCCTTCATTTCTTGTAAAACCGCCAATGACCACTTCCTGTCTCAGGTTGACCTTGATTTTCAGCCATTCCCTGTTACGCGCATCGGGCGTATAGAGCGAGGTCATCCTTTTGGCCATAATTCCTTCCAGTCCCATTTTTTTTGCCGCCTGAAAAAAATCGATCCCGCCGCTGGCAAATACCTGTGAGAGGCGGATGCGGTCGTCGTCTGCGGGAAGCACAGCATCAAGGATGGACTGTCTCTCGGATAAGGGCAGGCCCATAATATCAACCCCGTCGTACCAGAGAAGGTCAAAAGCATAGTAAACAAGATCACCGTCAGCCTCGCTGCGCCAGTTCTGCAGCGCACTGAAATTGGCTTTGCCGTCTGTGCCTACCACGACAAGCTCGCCGTCGAGCACCGCATCGATGGGCCATTTTTTAAGGGCATTGGTTATCGTGTAGTATTTCTCGGCAAAGGACTTGTTGTTTCGTGACGCTATTGAAACCTCTCCCCTATCGAGATAGCAGAGTGCGCGGTAACCGTCCCACTTTACTTCATAGCTCCAGTCTGGATCGTCGAAGGGCTCGTTTACAAGTGTTGCCAGCATTGGTTTTATATTCACCGGTATTTTGGAGGGTTTTCCTTTTTGCAGCAGGGCCGCAATATTTTTCTTTTCGGCTGCTGATAGTTTTTTTTTCTTCATAATCTTTTTCATTAAAACAGTTCAACTGATTTCGCTTTGAGATCTTCCGTGAGGATTGATTCCTGCTTATCACGCTGTAAAATTGCTGGGGTGAGGCTATAGTTGTAGATGCCGTAGCTGTATGAAATAATGTAGGTCGGACTAATAAAAAAAGCATTAAAACCTTCCTAAGAAGATTTTAATGCTTTTTCAACGGCATCGGCAGAACTCGTGCCTGCTTTGTCAACAGCAGCGTGAAGCTGCTCTTTTGAAACACCAAATTTTTCTGTCCAGTAAGCCACTTCATGGGCTTCATTCATATTAATTCTGGTTCTGTCCTGAAATCCTTTTTTGTTTAGATCGTCGCTCATAATAATAAAATTGTGTGGTTAGTAAAGCTGTAATGTATTTAACTGTTTGTTGCGGCGCTTCCGCTGCTTCCAGCGCCGCCTGAATTATCATTTCCTCCATCTTCGTGGCGGTCAGGATCGGTTCCTGCCTCATCGTTCTCATCAAGGTCGCCCCAGTCCCCTGTATTCTCGCTTGGATCATCATGTCCGGCGGCAGCCTGGTTGTTATGGTAAGGACATTTTTGCAGTTCTTCTGATGTGTATTGGTTTGAATTTTCCATGACATTTTTATTTTATTGTTAAACGTTTAAAATTAACCACATAGATGATCATTTGCCTTACAGGAAAATGCCCGGCTTTTATTAAATTTTCATGTCAATTTACCTTTACCGGAAGCACTGAATGGCTTTTGCACAGAGAATTAAAATTTATACGGCAGTGATCTTAATTATTTGTAAATTAGGGTTTCATTATAAATAATTTGATATGGAAGCTCATACTATGGTACTGTCAACTGCAAAAGTTGCCCTTCCTGAGGTGACTACAGTTGAATTTGTCACGGGTTTGATAAACCGCGGACTGACACAGGTAGAATATTTCGGGGTTGAAATAGATAATCACTGCGATATTATTAGCGATGACATGCAGCAGGTAAGCAGTGAAATTACCTATATTGACATCCACTTTGATTCCGAGCAGCGCATTGCGTACGACTCGCTCAATGAAACAGAGGTGGACAGCCTGACGGTAAATATGCTGCAGGAGTGCCGTGCGGAGATCAGGACAGATTCAAAGGATATAACCATTTATCTGTAAGAAGGACAAGGAAAAAAAATTAAGGAAGCCTTCCCGTACCTATTTTTTAAAAGACTGCAAGTACTTCCAAAACCTGCACAGCCAGCAAAGCGGCAGATATTTGTGCCGGCATTCATTGACCTCAGGATCAATGTAGTTAACAGTAATGCCCTGAATATACTTTTCAATTCCATCTGGTCTGGACCGGATTATTTCTTCCCTTTTGGATTGGAAAATCGCTGTGAATTCTTCACTGGTTAATGTAATTCCGCGGGAAGCCATATTGGCTTTCATCGTACTGCGTATAAAATCCAGCTCACTTTTCTGACAGCGCATAATATGGTCACCATATTCCTTCTCGGGATCAAAAAAATCATCAGGGTCGTTATACTGTACAAATTCCTGCACGGCATTCAGTTCATTGAAAAACCGCGTGTTGAAATCTTCTATCGAAACCTCTTTAAATAAGTCCATACTGGGATTTTACAGGGAAGGGAGCGCAATAATTTTGCTTTCATACGGATAGGCAAATTCGGAAACAGCCACTGAATGGTCTAGCCACGCCGCCTCGTCGGCCTTGTTCAGAACAATGGGCATTCTCATTTTATGGTTGTGCACATACTGCATTATTTCATTTGCCTGGGTTGTCAGCATGGTATAGGTATTTAGTTCCTCGCCGTTTGCAGGATCTGTCCAGGTGGAATAAAGCCCGGCGAAGGTAAATATTTCATCGTGCTGTGAATTGATCTGGTATTTTTGTTTGGACTTTCCCTTTTCATCGTGCCAGTGCCATTCGTAATACGCCGTTGCAATAATCAGGCATCTGTGTTCGGTGCTGTTTTTAAAGGAGGGCTTTTCATCAATGGTTTCTATTCTCGCATTTAATGTATTTTTTCGGAAATCCCTGTCTTTTGCCCAGCTGGGAAGAAAACCCCACGTATAATTGGTCGTGATCAGATCCGGTCTGGTATCTAAGATTATCGGCAGGTTCGGGTGGGCAAATCCGCTTATAAAGTCGGTCTGCAGGAAAGTGGCCTCGTTGTCGACTTCCATGTGGAAACGTTTCTTTACCTGGTCAATGGTAGACATCTGCTGTGTGTAATAGCACATAGGCGGTATATTTAGTATCTGTTTTTTATTTAATGATAAGCCCCACTGAGAATGTGAAAAGCGGTCTCCTACCAAATTTAATAAATTATTCTCAAAGCGCTAAAAAAGAGTCTGCTAAAAAAATGTTACAGTCTTATGTTTTCATTTTGTGCCTCGGCAGGTTGATTTCATGTTCCTGCGGATAAGGCTGGCGCTCCGTGGTACTGACGTCCTCACGGATGAGCGCCTGGGTTTTATACTGGTCTTTAGCATCCATATAACGGGGGTCTTTCATAAAAGGCATTTTAGCCATTTTGTGAATAGTAATGGTGGGAAAGTGATAGTCTATCTCTACAATGCCCCTCAAAAGGTAGCAGCCGCCTCCCTGAAAAGGATAAGAGGCAAGGCTGTCTGGGAAATGCGCGGTGTCAAAATACGCCCCTTCATTATCAATCCAGGTTCCGAAATACATATTGCCCCTTTTTGTCGGCACCTGCTTGGTTGAAACCAGATAGGCGAGCATGCGTACCTGTTTTTTATGGCACGAAGGCAGGTCCCTGACCTTGATATCGCCCCGGTGCGTGGTCTGCAGCAGGTCAAATACAGTGCACGAAACAGGGAAGCTCAGAAGCTCGATTTCATCAAAGGCATCTTCAAAAATAGACCTTTCAAGAGTGGGCAGCTTGTATTCACGGGCAGGCTCCTGGATCAGCATTGGCGCCCTGTTTTCGGGCTTCACCTTATTTAAAAGGATGCTTGCGATAACCAGAAGCTGATTTTTGCCTTTGCCAGTAAAGCGGAAAGCGCCCGTAAAAATCAGGCTCTTCACACTTTCGATCCCCATCGGGACACGGTTGATAAAATCCTCCAGTGATCGGTATTCACCGGCCCTTTTTCTGTCCGTTACGATAAACTGTGCCATCTCGATTTTCATGCCCTTGATATGCATAAAGCCAAGATAAAGATCAGAGCCGTAGAGTGCAGCCGAAGGAAGGCTGCTGTTCACGCACGGATTGTGGATAACCGCGCCTGCCATCCTGGCTTCGTGTATATAGACCTCAATCCTGTAAAACCCTCCTTCATTATTAATGGCCGCGACCATAAATTCAATGGGAAAATGAACCTTTAGATAAAGGCTCTGATAACTTTCCACGGCATAAGAAGCCGAGTGCGCCTTACAGAAGGAGTATCCTGCAAATGATTCGATCTGGCGGTAAATTTCCTCGCTGAGTGCTGCTGGATGTCCTTTCTGGGCGGCGCAGGCAAAAAAGTTGTCCTTAACCTTCTGAAGCGCGGATTTCGAACGTCCTTTTCCGGACATGGCGCGTCGCAGCACATCACCGTCAGCAGCCGGCAGTCCGCCATAGTGCAGCGCAATTTTGATCACATCTTCCTGATACACCATAATGCCGTAGGTTTCTCCAAGCTGCTCCTGGAACACAGGATGAAAGTACTCGAATTTCGAGGGATGGTTATGGCGGAAAATATATTCCTTCATCATTCCTGACTGTGCCACGCCGGGACGGATAATGGAGGAGGCGGCAACTAACGTTTTATAGTTGTCGCATTTCAGACGCCGCAGCAGTCCGCGCATGGCGGGACTCTCAATGTAGAAACAGCCGATTGTCTTTCCCTGGGCAAGGTAGCCGTTTGCGGCGTGCTCATTTTTTGAAATCGATGTGTCGCGGATATTGATCCTGATCCCGCGGTTCCTTTCAATGAGCCTGACACTTTCATCAATAGTGGCAATACCGCGCTGGCTCAGGATATCGAATTTCTCAAACCCGATGGATTCGGCCACATGCATATCAAAAAGCGCAATAGGAAAACCCTTGGGAGGCATTTCCAGCGGCGTGTAGTTGGTAATAGGCTCCTCGGAAATCAGTACGCCGCAGGAGTGCATGCTTCTCTGGTTGGGATATTTCTCGAGCATCATTCCGTAGTGCTGCACTTCGCGGACCACATCATTTGTGGTATGAAACTTCATCGGATTTTTGGCCAGCATGTCAAGTTCTTCCTTCGGAAGGCCGAATACTTTGCCGACCTCCCTGAAAATAGATTTGTACTTGAACTCGACATTTGTCCCGCAGAACGCCACATGCTCATAGGTATACCGGTTAAAGATATATTCGAGTATCACATCGCGGTCGCGCCAGCTCCAGTCAATATCGAAGTCCGGAGGGCTTTTGCGGTTGACGTTCAAAAACCGCTCGAAATAAAGATCCAGTTCCAAAGGGCAGATGTCGGTAATGCCCAGGCAGTACGCAACGATGCTGTTGGCGCCGCTTCCGCGGCCAATATGCAGGAAGCCCTGGCTGTTGCTGAAGCGGATGATATCGGCCGTAATCAGGAAATAGCCGCTGAATTCAAGCTGGTCGATTACCTTGAGCTCCTTTTCCATACGTTCTTTTGCGGGAATGTTTTTGGTACCATAGCGCCACACCAAGCCCTGCCGGGCTAAGGAACAGAGGAGCTTCATATCGCTTTTGCGGCTTGACGTATAATATTTTTTATTTTTAGGTGATTCAAAATCATACACAAAATGGCAGTCCTCAATTATTTTCTCAGTATTGGAAATAATATGCGGATAATGCTGGTAGTTTGCAAGAAGCGATTCGACAGGAATCATTTTATCAGTAATGGCGCAGCAGTCATCCTCCTTAAGCCTTGTCAGCACTATATTTCTGTCAACCGCGCAGAGAATACGGTGCAGTTTATGCTCCTCCTCGCTGCGAAAGGTAACCGGCTGCAGGATCACCATTTTATGCTGCCTTTCTCTCCAGGCGGACAAAACGAGTTTTTGCAGCTGGTCGGGCCGTATGCCGATATATTCATTTTCTTTGAGCTCATCAGGAGAATTCTCCAGTGGATAAATGGTAAAAACATCCTTAAAATCAGGAGCGAACGGTGGAAGGGGTATTTTCTCGAAATTGTGATGGGTCAGATAGCGGTTCATTTCCGCCAGTCCCGATGTGTTTTTGGCCAGCCCGATAAAACGCAGGCGGTAATCTGAGCGGAACTCCATGCCTACAAGGGGTTTTATATCTGCCTGCTCACAGTTTTTTATAAAGTCATAAATGCCCGATACCGTATTGATGTCGGTAAGTGCCATGGCTTTGACACCACAGGACACCGCCTGCGGTATCAGTTCTTCCAGCGGTATGGTGCCATAGCGGAGGGAATGAAAGGAGTGGCAGTTGAGATACATGGAATCAGGGTTTGCGTTTTAAAATTTCATTTTTGTTGTTGGGCTTGAAGGATGCGCCTGCGCAGCGCATCACGGCATCAAAGCCATATCGGCTTTTCATTTTGTCCATCGCCTGGTAGAGTGCCAGCATTTCCTCGGTATCCTGAAAAAGATCGATCTGGTAAGTGCCTCGGACAAGTCCGCTGAACGTCACACCGATCAGTCTGAGCCTCATTCTTCGCTGGTATAATTTATCGAAAAGGGCCTGTACGGTTTCGGTCAGGACGTGGTCGGCCGAAGTATGCTGTATCTGGCACTGCTTGGTTTCGGTATCAAAATTGGCATAGCGTATTTTTACCCTTACAGTGGATGTCAGCCATGCCTCGGAACGCAGCTGGAAAGCGAGCTTTTCCACCATGCCCAGCAGGACCCTGTTAAGACGCTCAAAATCAATAGTGTCCTGAAGGAAAGTATGTTCGGTGGAAATTGATTTTTTCTCCCTGTAGGGCTCTACGGGATTATTATCAATCCCGTTTGCTTTTTTCCACAGCTCGGTGCCGTTTTTGCCCAGCATGTCCTCCAATGCATCGGATGGCATCTCAGAGAGTTTGCCGATTGTCCGTATCCCGATGCGCGAGAGCAGCTGGAAAGTTTTTTCGCCCACCATGGGGATTTTCTGGATGGATAACGGATTTAAAAAAGACTGCACCTGCGCTTCAGGGATTAACAGGTTCTGTTTCTGCTTTCCCTCGCCGGTCCCGATTTTGGAAACCGTTTTGTTGATCGACAGCGCAAAGGTGAGGGGCAGGCCGGTTTCCTTTGTAACTCTCTGGGCAAGCTCTGTGGTCCACTTGTAACTGCCGTAAAATTTATCCATCCCGGTAATATCGAGATAAAATTCATCGATGCTGGCTTTTTCAACCACCGGCGCCCTTTCCTGAATAATCTCGGTAATATCATGCGAGAGCCTCGAATACAATTCCATGTCGCCTTTCATAATTTTGGCCTGCGGGCAGAGTTTCATTGCCATGTGAATGGGCATGGCAGAGCGGACGCCGAATCTTCTGGCTTCATAGGAGCAGGAAGCCACGACACCTCTTTCACCGCCGCCGATAATTAGCGGAATGCCGTTTAATTCTGAATTCGTGAGCCTCTCACAGGAAACAAAAAACGTATTCATGTCGATGTGTACAACTGACCTTTCCATAATCTTCTCATTTTATACAGAACAAAATTATTACAGATTGTAACATAATTCAAAAATATATTGTTATAATTACTAACAAAGTTGTTAAGGCATTATTTTCTAACAGAGCCAGTACCTGTAAATACTGAAAATTATGGTCAGCCGGTTCTGTATTTAAAATTGTAAAAAAATATTTTTTAATGTGTTTTTTCCTAATTATGATTTATCTTTACATTCCCTTGATCGATTTAAAATATCATTTTGCAGTTTTGAACTTACATGTATTGTAAATCTTAAATTCGTTAAACCGAATCAGTCTCGTATTTATCGTTAAATGTAAATTTTATTAAAATGGCGTTTGAAAAACACAATTCCCAGAAATTTATTTATCTGGCAGATGACGACAGTGATGACAGGGACTTTTTTGCTGACGCACTGCTGGAAACTGATCCTGCTGTTGTCCTGAAACAATTTCAGGACGGAATGTATTTAATGGATGATCTCCTCGCAATTGACCCGGCAGAGCTCCCTGAATTTATTTTTCTGGATATCAACATGCCACGCAAAACAGGCCTGGAATGTCTGGAAGAAATCAGCAGTCATGAAAATTTAAAAGATCTTACTGTCATTATGCTCTCCACGAGCAGCGACCCGGATAATATCAGCACGGCCAGGGAACTAGGCGCTGCATTTTATGCTGTCAAACCCAGTTCATTTGAAAAACTCAAATCCCTGCTGGAAGATGTGCTGAGCATGAACCTTGTGGGCAGTATCGAAGAAAAGAGAAAATTCCTTCTGCAGTAGTTCTTTTCGGAAGGCCATACTTTTTACTTGCAATTTTAAAAATCCAGCTGTTTTTATATAAATTTACCTTTAACTGTGCCTATACTTTTTTATTAAATTCCAATAACTTTATACTATGAACATTGATTATCAAGACGCTGATTTTTTTAATGTAGATTATGTGTACAGAATTCAAACCTTTGAAAAGTACCTGCAGAGTCCGGCAGCATCCGAAGAGCATTATGGAAATTATAAAGCCGGACTGATTCCCGGTATTTTTTATGCGCAAAATATACCGGCAGTAAAAAGTTTATTCCAAAAGGAGTTCCGTGATATAAAATCGGGGCTGCAGCGGTATGAGCAGGATAACAATAATGATTTTCCCATGTTAAAATCATTTGTCAATACCGAGAGGGAGCTGCGAAAAGTATTAGATGAGGGCCAGCTTCGGGATTATGCGGCATTTCTGGAACGTTCCTTTGACAATCAGAAAACAGATGCGCATGCCGCCGCGGTCAGCCGCTTTTTTTTAGCGTCCCCGATAGTAGACAGCTATATATTTCAGGTTGAGAAAATATTTGGGAAAGGTATTCTGGACCGATAGTAAAAGTGCCGCAAATTATATTGGCTTTCGAAGTCGCTTTGCTTTACGCTGCAAAGAATAATCACCGGCACCTGAGCAAATTAACAACAGCGATTTAAAAGTTAAAATAGGATGACAAAAAATACTTTACTGCTTCTGGCTTATCTGGCATTCGGCGGCGCTGCTTACTGCCAGTCGACCGAACATCTGGTTTTTAAAGGCGTTCCACTAGACGGCACACTTAGTGAATATGTTTTGAAAATGGAGCGTGAGGGATTTACAAATAAAGGAACAGAAAATGGAACTGCAGTGCTCAACGGAGAGTTCGCAGGCTACAAAGACTGTATTGTCGGGGTCTCAACCTTGAAGCAGAAAGATCTGGTATACAAAATAGCCGTTATATTTCCCGAGAAAGATACCTGGTCTGCGCTGTCGGGAAATTACTTCGATTTGAAAGACATGCTGGCTGAAAAATACGGCAGACCGTCAGAAGTCGTTGAAAAATTTGATTCTTCCTCACCGCCGCGGGACGATAATACCAGGATGTTCAAAGTTAAGTTTGACAATTGCAAATATTTCTCTCTATGGAAAACCGACAAGGGAGAAATCCAGTTATCCATCCAGCACGAAAGCGTAACGCGCTGTTATGTCCTGCTGTCCTACTTAGACAAAATAAACAGCGGTATTGTCAAGACAAAAGCAAAAAGTGATCTGTAGATAGAAATATCCAGAACACAGAAAACTTTACTTTTTTAGGAGCTCTTCCCGTTATGGGTTCCAACTTTTGCTCCGGACCCATTCGCAAAAAAAATTCACGGCACACGAACTGGCGAAGCAATCGGGCTAGGGGGAGCTGCAGGGCTAATTTGTATCCTTGTTTCCTATTAAGTATATTTATTGTCGCTAGAAATTATAAATTGTTCACTGGCAGGTATACATTAAATACCGCCCCATTTTCATTGCTTTGAGCTGCATCGATTTCGCCATTATGGTTCTGGACAATTTTTTTGCACATTGCCAGCCCGATTCCCGTACCTGCAAATTCACTTTTACCGTGCAGCTTTTGGAATATGTTGAAAATCTTCTGGGTATCTTCTGGCTTCATGCCAATGCCGTTATCGCTGAATTGAATTTTATAATAGGATACCTCCTCCTTTAGATGTGCTGACCGAATTTCTTCGGGAGAGGCGGTACTGCAGTGAATATGAATTTGAGGCTGCACATCAGGGCGTATAAATTTTAACGCGTTTCCAATGAGATTAAAAAAAAGCTGGGACATCTGAAGTGGAATGCCCTTGATAACAGGCAGCTCGTTCCATTTAACTTTAGCCCCCGTGCGCTCCATCAGTACATCATAATCTTCCAGCGCATTGCGGGCAGTATCCTCAAGATTTACCGCAACAAAATTCGCATCATCTTTCGGCAGGGCAGAATAGGCCAGCACATCGCGTATAAGTTTGGCCATACGGCTTGTGGCATCTTTTATTTTATCTATGTAGCCCAGTGCTTTTTGGTCAAGATGTTCTGATATTTTGCCCTCGAGCAGCTGCACAAAGGTGCTGATTTTGCGAAGCGGTTCCTGCAGGTCATGCGAGGCTATGTAGGCAAACTGTTCCAGTTCCCCATTGGAATGCACCAGCTGCACGTTGGTCTGTTCCAGTTCTTCATTTGTGGCCGTTAATTCCTCTATGACAGCGGCGATCTCCTCGGTACGCTGCTGCAGCTGGTCTTCCAGCTCAATCTGCAGTTCCATCTGAATGGTAATATCCTGGGCGGTTCCGTTCATACGTACGGGATTGCCTTCGTGATCAAAAACAGTTTTACCCTGGGCATGCAGAATTCTTTTCTTTCCTGTTGTGGGATGTATTACAGTATATATTTCATCATAGATACCGCCTGATTCTGGATTAAGGCCCCATGCCACGGCATTTGCTACACGCTGGCGGTCTTCTTCCAGCAGGATCGGTATAACTTCATTGTAAGGCTGGGCGGAAGGGTCATAGCCAAACCATTCAATTAGACGGTCCGAGTAGGTCAGCCCGTTTGAAGCCACATCAATGCTCCAGGTGCCGAGCTGTGCCAGCTCAACAGCGCCTCTCATGTTTTGCTCTGCCTCCTGCAGCATATTGCGCGCAATTACCTCCTGCGTAACGTCAATAGCCGTACATATGACACCATAAATACTGCCTTTTGCATCATGCAACGGTTTATATGTAAAATCATAGTAACCGTAGTAAGGCGAACCATTCTTCACAAACATCATACGCGAGGCCTTTTCGGTATGGGTTTCTCCGGAAGTTAAAACGTTATGATAGCACGCGGGCAGATGAGTCTCTCTGAGTTCGGGCACAGCATCCATGATCGGCATGCCGATAATGGAAGGGTCCCTGCCTAATATTTCAAGCATTTTCTCATTGGCCTCACGCAGCACCATTTCAGGTCCTGTATAGACCAGTTTGGCTACAGGGGAATTATAAAAAATAGTCCGCGCAAATTTTTCGCTTTCCTCCGCTTTCTGCCTTTGATTGACCTTCATGGTATGGTCCATAACCCATACGGCTACTTTTTTTACCTCCCCGGCAGTATCCTTCAGCGGGGCATACACTAAAGTCATATAAACAGTTTGCTGCGTACCATGCCTGATCACTTGGCGTTCGGCTTCACTGGCAGTGTAAGGGTTCCCGTCAGAAATAGCAGCCGCCAATGCATTTTCATAAGTGGAGCGCGCCTCAGGGAAAGTATCCCAGTAAAAATTGCCGAGGATTGCCTCGCGGGGTTTTCCGGCCACGGCTGTAAAGCTGTCATTTACAATTTCCGCCTTAAGGGTCTGGGAGTCCAGGACACAGATACCCACCGGAGCGTTCATGACCAATATATAGAGTTCCTGCTGATTGTCGATATTCATACGATTTATATTAAATAGGGGCGTAGAAGATTTGAAAGTTCTTTGATACTGGCGGGTTTTGTCAAAAAAGCACTGGCCCCATCCGCTTTGAGCTTTCGCGCCGTCAGCGAATCCGAGGATGTGGAAAGAATAATTACGGGAATATCCTTCAAGGCGGCCGTTGCCTTTAACATCCCAAGGAATTCCTGTCCGTTTATGACGGGCATATTGAGGTCCAGAAAAATAACATCGGGAATCAGCTCACCGCCTGTAAGTTTTTGAAGTGCTGTAGAGGCATTGGTAAACGAAACACAGCTTATCTGCTCTGATAGGTACCCGATAGCCTCCACAAAGAAATCAATATCGTCATTGTCGTCGTCAATATGAAAAATTTTTATATGTCCCATCACAGCAAGTTAATAAATTATCGCAATTTTAAAAATACCTTCTAGAAAAAAAAATTTTACGCCTGGGGGCGGTTCGGTCCATTAGTTATAAAACGCAGGCATAACTAAATTTATTAATCAGGCAATCAGCCGTTTATTTTCTCCATATGATACCGGGCGAGCCATTTTTCCATTTTCTGGAGCAGCTGGATCTCTGTCGGGTCGGCTGTAGGATCTGAAAGTCCTGTGATGGTGCGGCTGTAGTTGAATTTCCTGTCCTCAAAGCGGCAGGTAAACCTAGGGAGCTCATTATGGGAAACCAGCCAGCTGTCGGAGTCTATTTTTTTTATGTCAAACTTTTTCATACCCTTGTCAGCAGTAGTATTACATTTTTGTGTACACCTTAAATAACGTTCAAACTGTTTTAACGGGTCTGAAATCACTGCAAAGATAAGGCAATATTGAAGCTGTTTTGCACCCTTTCGTTTTTGCGGAATTAATTTTTAAAATCCCATGTGCAGGATCTCTTCCATATAGTTATAATGCAGGCTTTTAACGATTCAAAGTGACAAATGCAGCTGAGAATCCTGTAAAAATCAGCGCGTATTTTGTAAGGGATTTTTTCTGTATAAAGCTACATTTGATAGTTATTGAAATAAGATTTTGTACTGAAATTAATCCACAAATTCATTCCTATGAAGGCAAAATACACACTATCGGCATTGCTGGGCTTTCTGGCAATGCACGGTTACAGCCAAAAAGGCATCCCACCAAAAGAGGATACCAAAAAAGTGACCATCACGAATTTCCCAACCCATCTTGAATACAGCAGCTCCCTTGCATCGGGACTTAAAACAGCCAACGGCTGGAAAGTCACGCCAGTGGCCACCGGGCTTGGAAAACCCCGTATGCTGTACATCGGCAAAAAAGGCCAGCTGTACGTGACCCGCAGAGATGCAGGGGATGTGCTGATGCTGACCGATACCGATAAAGACGGCAAGTTTGATGATATGATCCGTGTGGCGGATTTTCCCGGCGTACACGGCATCACTTCCAAAGATGATTATATGTACCTGTGCAATAACAATAAGGTGCTGCGCTATGCGCTGAATGCCGACGGAACTTTGGGCAAGGTTGCCGACACCTTAATCAAAGATCTGCCAAGCGGCGGACAGCATGCCAACCGAACCATGGATTTCGGACCTGACGGCAAATTGTACATTTCCGTGGGAAGTGTCTGCAATGACTGCAAGGAAAGCGATAAGGAAACCGCCACGATGCTGCAGGTCGATCCGCAGACCTGGAAAAGGACCCTGTTTGCTTCGGGCCTTAGAAACACCATAGGATTTGACTGGCAGCCCGGGACCAAGGAAATGTGGGGCGTGGACAATGGCGGGGATACCAAAGGGGACGACTGGCCGCCTGAGGAATTAAACAAAATTATCATGGGAGGCAATTACGGGTTTCCTTTTGCCTATGGCAAGCGCATCGTGGACCAGAGCAGGGAAGACCCAGTGGGCAATACCAAGGAAGGATGGGTTAAACCCACACAGCCTTCGGTACTTGAATTTCCGGCGCACAGCGCCCCGATAGCTTTTGCCTTTTTTGACAGCGGAAAAAATAAAGGAGATGCGCTGGTATGCTGGCACGGATCCTGGAACAGGCAGAACCCCAGCGGATATAAAGTAGAACGCATCAAATTTGACAGCAAAGGAAATCCTTCCGGATCCGAAGATTTTCTAACCGGATTCCTGATTGGAAACGAGCGCTTTGGAAGGCCAGCCGGCGTGGCTATTGGCAGCGACGTAGTGTATGTATCGGACGATGCGAATGGAATTATTTATGCCCTTAAAGAAAAATAAAGATGAAAAAGTATATCATATTGCTGCTGTTAACCCAGCTGAACTGGGCACAGGAACCAACCAAGAGAATTGAATTTGAAGCGCCCGAAGCCTATCCCGAAGGCGTGGCTTTTGATAAAACGGCCAATGTATTTTATGTATCCTCGGCCAGGCTCGGCACTGTTGGAAAAGTAACCAAGGATGGAAAGTATTCCGTATTATACGCTGACCAGAGCCTCAAGTCCACCTACGGGCTGAAAGTACATCCCGATGGCAAAAGGCTTTTTGTCTGCGCGGGCGATGCCAATTACAGCAAATTCAGCACGCCGGATACCAAAAAGAAAATGGCAAGGCTTATTTCCATTGATCTCAAATCCGGTAAAAAACTGGCCGATGTTGATTTGTCGGGCGTGGTTGCCGGAGAACATTTTCCCAATGACCTGGCTTTTGACAAGGACGGCAATGTGTACATTACAGACAGTTTTGCCGATGTGGTCTATAAAGTGGACCCGGAAGGGAAAGCTTCGGTTTTCAGCCAAAGCGAGCTGTTGAAATCAGCAGGCGTAGGGCCCAACGGAATTGTGTATCATCCCGATGGGTTTCTGCTTGTGGCCAACAATGGAACAGGGGCTCTTGTGAAACTGCCCCTAGCGAGCCCGCAAAATGGGGCAAAGGTTAAAATCGGCCAGTTTTTTCCAAACGCCGACGGACTGCTGTTAAATGATACTAGTACATTGACCTTGGTTCAGAATGGCGGGGTGAACAAAATATTCAGATTAAAAACTACAGATAACTGGACTACGGCAGAGGTATCGGAATCCACATCGGTTGAAGACCGTTTTGCTTTCCCGTCAACGGCAGCAGTGTCCGGCAGTGAAACCTGGATTATGAATGCGAATTTCTCCGAGCTTACCGAAGGAAACAATGTGCCGTCGAAAAAGTTCTCGCTTCAGCAGGCGGTATTTAGTCCGGTAAAGAAATAAATCATCATCCACTCGGCTGGAAATAAATTTATGAGATGGGGTGAAAGGCATCCAAACAGTGCTGTACGTTATTTTTTCAGTATTCTTAATGCCATATGGCTTTTTTGTGCCATGGTAGTGGGAGCGCTTAACGCAGCAGTTATAGCTGTTGCGGCAGGTTGAAAGGATATTCAGGATTTTAAAAACATTTAATCTACTACTACAGATGGGAACGTTAAATAACGGGTACATCCCAAAAAGCGCCGCTGCTGTGCTGCTCAAAGATTTAATCGCAAGGAATCTTTTCTGCAAGGGCAGAATACTTTACTGGCTAATGGTTATAACGGCAGCAATCATATATTACAGGCAGTCCGCCACGCTGTTTCTGCCCTGGTACGTTGATGATTATTTAAATGACCTGTTATGCATGCCGCTTGTTTTAGGTCTGCTTTTGTCCACAATTCGATACCTGAAAAATGACAGCAGTTTTCAGTTTTCCAAATCCTTTATCGCCGGTCTGGCACTCTATTATGCGGTGTACTTTGAATATTACCTGCCTGGGGTTAACGCCAGATATACCGGTGACCCGATAGATGTCCTGCTGTATTTTCTCGGAGGGTTTCTTTTTTTATGCTTACGATAAAACCTATACGGATAGACCTGGTTAACAGTAAAGTGCTTTTAATGTTTTGTCTAAAGAGTACTTGTGATGCCATTAAAACAAGCAATGGAAATCATCTTGATTTACAGCAATTTTTAGTTTTAAAGCTGTTAAAGCGCCGTGTTTTTATCAGGATTATCAATCAGGCTCAGCCAATGCGCAGCATCAGTTAAATTCTCAAAAGTTTTAATGGCCAATTTATTCTTATCGGCTTTTTGCGAAATACTTTCAACGGCAACTTTATTGAAATAGTGATCGGGGGTGACAATGGCCAGTACATGAAATCCAAATTCGGTAGCACGCGGTAGAAATTCCGTGTCGAGCCACTCCTGGTCCTCGAGCCCGATAAGTACCATTTCCTTAATATTGGCAAGAACCTTAAATGTATTGTGCTTTAAAAGCAGGTTTAGCATTAATTCGGTACCGGATCGGAATTCCCTGCTGGTAGAATATCCTTTCCATTCCATCACTACAGCATTTATGTTTTCCTGGAAGTAGATTATATAGGAAGGTGTCTGAGTTTCCATACTTTATTGAAGTTTACTGAATTGGTAATTATGTTAAGATGATTTTGGTTTGAGAGGTCTATTATTCGACTTGTAAAACTAAGAAACTGCAATTTAATATTTTGGGATAAAATAAATTATTTTTGGTTTAATATTTTTTTTTGCGAGCTCTTCCCGCTATGCGTTCCACCCTAGCGCTAGCGAACTGGCTAAGCAATCTTTTGTGCCCGGCCCGGACAAAAGGATTTCCACTTCTATCTGGGATAGGGCTGCCGGGCTAGGTTTGGTACTTGTACTACTGCGTATTTGAATCCACTTGCTGTATATTTTCAAAGGATCGGATCCGGTCTAGGTTTTTCTTTAAAATGACGCTCTTTTTTTAAAGCCTTTTTGAGATTCCGGGCAATAGTAGTACCTTAGCCATAGACAAAGAAATCCGCAAGAATGGAACCCCGGCCCTATATCAGACTCTCAACCCTTAATGATATGATCCAAGATACGCTAAACGCGCGTTTTGAGGGAGAGCGTTTCTGGGTACTGGCCGATATCACCAATCATTCCTATAAGGCTGATAAAAAGATCCATTATTTCGAGCTGGTGGAAAAGGCGCAGAGCGTCAATGCGATCACCGCCAAAATGATGGGCAAATCATGGGGCGGGGGAGCCGTTCGCATTGAAGAGTTTGAAAAAAACACAGGGCAGGCCTTTACCAATAACCTGCATGTGCTGGTACAGGTGAGTGTTGATTATCATCCTTTGTACGGTTTGTCTGTGAGTGTGCTGGATATCGACAGCAATTTTATGCTTGGAATACTCGAGCAGCAGCGAAATGCAACCCTGGAGCGCCTGGTAAGGGAAAATGAATATATCCAGAAAGCAGGAGATGGTTACTCGACCTATAACAGTCGTCTGCAGCTTGCGGCGGTTATCCAGAGGGTAGCGGTGCTGTCTTCGAGCAGCTCGGCAGGGAATGAGGATTTCCGCCATACGATGCAGCATAATAATTTTGGGTATGTTTTCCAGATTGATGATTATTATACCATTGTACAGGGAGATAACAACGCCAAACTATTTTTGAATAAACTCATTGAGATTTATAATACTCGAATCCCATACGATGCTGTTGTGATTAACAGGGGCGGAGGCTCACAGTCTGATTTTTTGATTTTTGACAACTACAATATCGGACGTGCAGTGGCCAAGTTTCCCATTCCGGTTATCACCGGGATAGGGCACCAGAAAAATGTCAGTATAGCAGACCTGATGGCCCATACCCATACCAAAACCCCAACCAAAGCCGCTGAGTTTATCATTGCCCATAACCGAAGTTTTGAGCTTTCAATACTCGCGCTCCAGCAAAATATTGTCATCAAATCACAGCAGCTTTTTCATGTCCATCACAAAGAATTGCATGAGCTTAAAAACACCATTTCCCGCAATGCAAGGGAACTGATGCAGCTGCACGGGGAAGAGCTCACGCTCACCTATCATCAGATTATAATCAGTTCAAGGGCGGTTCTGTACGGGCACCAAAAAAAACTTATCCTTCTTGCACATCAACTCGCGCAGGAGCCCAGAATGCTGTTCCAGCAGCAGAAAAATGACTTGGGGAATATAAAAAATAGCATAAAGAACGCTGCGAGTGAGTATCTTCGCCATGAGAAGCTTACGTTGGACTACCAACAGAAAAGCATTAAAATGATGTCCCCGCAAAATATCCTTCGCAAAGGGTATGCAATTGTGAAGTCGGGTGGAAAAATTATCAGCAGCGCCCAGAACATAGAGGCCGGCCAGGGGATAGAAGTGATACTCAGGGACGCCAAACTAAAAAGTACCGTTAAAGAAAAAACACAATATGATGGAAGAGAAACTGACCTATGAGGCGGCAAAGTCCGAGCTGACAGCCATTTCAAAAGAAATAGAAAGCGAAGAAATATCAGTGGACCAGCTCGCTGCAAAAGTCAAAAGGGCATCAGATCTTATCGAGTTCTGTCAGGCCAAGCTTAAAAACACAGAAGAGGAAGTGAATAAAATCATCAGCAGGATGGACAATACTGAGAACTAAATAATGGAGCTATCAATTTATTTTATAGGATCCTCAATTGGGATTCAGTAAATAATTTTATTTTTGGTGCTGAACAGCATCTGTATTATTTAAATTAATTGCAATGGAAAAGGGGATGAAACTGAAGGTTCGAAAAGAGCTTGACGGCAAACAGCAGTCCAATATTATTAAATTAAAAGGGAGCCTGATCTCAAAGGGCTACACCCAGATCATACACATTTTGGATCAGGATGAGGAGTTTCATATCAATTCCTTTGATATTGAGAGCGGAACGGCCGGCGAGGTGCAGGAATTTATTGCTGCTTTTATTGCCCGGGAGCAGCTTGAGGACAGTATATCTATTTTTAGTTAATGGCGCTGAGTTGAGTTTTAATTTAATATTATTTTTCAGGAGCTTTTTCCGCTATTTGTTCCAATCTTTTGTGCCGAAACCCGGCATAAAAGGATTTCCACTTCTATCGGGGCTAGGGCTCCTGAGGAGCCCGTTTTGTAAGTATACCAAATAACCGACGCAGCTGGCCAGAGCTTTAAAGGAACAAGTTATCGATAGAAATTTTACTTTTAGAACTTCCACCATTTTTTATTCTTGTTCTTAGCTATATCGGTAGCAATACCTGAACTTAAATTCTCGCCTGGAACAGCTTTTTCATCTTTACCGAATTGCTGATCCTCTAAAGATTCCTCAGCTGAAGACTCATTGAAGTCCTTTTCAAATGGATTTTTCTGGGACTTCAAATGAGTTTGTAAATCAATGGCAGAATTAGTATTATCTGCTTCATTCGATTCTAAAATGGAATCATCAGTGATTCTCTTCATAAATCGGAAATTGAAGTCTATTGGCTTTTCCTTGCCAATTTCAAAAAAGTCAATTGTATATTGGTTTTTATCCAGGTTGAGGGCCTTGATTCTTCCTTTTTTAAATACCTCATGGAAGACCAGATCCCCGACAGCAAAAAGTTCCTTACTTTCAGTATCGGAGTTTCTAGACGGCACTTTATAGGCCTGCAGGATTTCAGGGCTAAGCTTTCCTTTACGGATGTAAAACTCCTCGCTGATTTCAAAGAGAAAACGCGATGGATATTTGTTAAGCCCCGTGGTAAAATTATATCCTTCGGAATCGGTGATGTAAAATCTTTTCTCGGCCCGGGTTACCGCTACATAGGTAAGCCTTCTTTCTTCCTCAATCGCGCGGCTTCTTCGCTCTTTTATGGACAGTGCGCTTGGAAGCACGCCTTCGGTAAAACCGCAAAGGAAAACATAGGGAAATTCCAGTCCTTTGGATATGTGTATGGTCATCAGTTTTACCTTGTCCTGATTTTCATTGTGGGTATCGAGATCCGTGTACAGGGCAATTTCCTGCAGGTATTCCTCTACGTTGACGGGCTCTTTATTTTCTTTTTCAAGCAGGAGCATAGAACTCACCAGCTCCTTGATGTTTTCCAATCGGTCCTCATCACCGTCTTTGCGGTACAACTCGGCCAGGCCGCTTCTCTCGAGAATCTCTTTGACCAGATCCGATATGGATTTTGTTTTGGCAATCTCTTTTAGTTCGGCGATCAAATCCAAAAATTCAGCCGCCCCTTTTTTAGCCAATTCCTTATCGGCGATGTTTTGTTCAAGCGCACTGAGAAGGGAAAGGTTTTGCTCGCGTCCCAGATAGCTCAGGCGTTCTATAAACTTCTTGCCAAGACCGCGGGAGGGATGGTTGAACATGCGAAGAAATGAAATATTATCGCCGGTCACAATAAGCCTTAAAAGGGATAAAACATCCTTAATTTCCTTTCTTTCAAAGAATTTAACACCTCCAAAAATCGTATAGAGGATATTCTCCTTGATCAAGGACTGCTCTATGTTTCTGGAGATATGATTGGCACGGTACAGTATGGTGATATCGGAATAGTTTGCCTTTTCGGTTTTAAGGATCTGCTTGATTTCCGAGGCTACCCAAAGGGATTCCTCAAAATCATTTTTGCCATGAAAATGGACCACTTCAACCCCTTCGGGTTCTCGGTAATCATATCCTTGTCTACCCTTATTTTGTTGTTTTTAATAATGTGGTTCCCAACTTTCAGGATGTTGGGCGTAGAGCGGTAGTTCTGGTTCATGATGATAGTCTCACAGTTTGGAAACATTTTATCAAAATCCACCAGATATTCGGGTTTGGCACCGCGCCATTCGTAAATGGTCTGGTCCGGATCGCCCACCACAAATAAATTCTGATGGATGCGCGAGAGCATCTCCACAAGCTCAAACTGGCTGTCGGAGCTGTCCTGGGCCTCATCTACCTGTATGTAATGTATGGTTTCCTGCCATTTTACAAGTACCTCATTAAAAGTCGTCAGGATATGTACGGTGAAATGTATCAGATCGTCAAAGTCAAGGGCATAGTTCCGCTTCTGTTTATCCAGATATTTGTGAAATACTTTCAGGGATAAATTGTCGGTCTTTTCGTCCTCAAAACTTTTATTGGCCAGAATATAGCTTAAATAATCCGAGGTGCCTTTTGATTTGGAAATGAACTGCAGAACCTGTTTGAAAGTCAGGTTTTTGGAGTTGATATCCAGCTCGTTAAAGACTTCGCGAAGGATCGTCTTTTGATCTTCCGCGTCCAGTATAATAAAATTTTTGGGATACTGGATCTTGTTTATTTCCTCGCGGAGAAACCGCACGCAAAAACCATGGTAGGTGGTGATAAGGCTCACATCATAGGTGTCGCCGATGAGCATTTTTACCCTTTTTTTCATTTCCTGCGCTGCCTTGTTGGTAAAGGTCACGCAAAGTATGTTGGAAGAATTTATTCCGAGCCTGTCCACGATATAGGCAAACCTTGAGGTAAGGGCTTTTGTTTTTCCTGATCCGGCCCCGGCAATCACGCGTACATACCCTTCGGTAGTTTTCACCGCCTGAAGCTGTTTTTGGTTTAGGTTCTCTAAAATTGGATCAGTCATTTCGTTTTTTTTCTTTAGGGATAGTACAGTTTTTTAGGATCGTATCGGGCTTATTTAAAAGCAGATAAAATCAAAAAATCCTGAAAAGAATTTACCATAAAAATACTAAATTCTTTTCAAGATCCCTTACTGTCATAATAGTACGACTGTTAAATATCCGATAGCTTGGAAGGGTCAGTAGCCTCGGCAATACTTTTTCCCTCAGGATTGTTTTTTTTGTCCGCATCATTGAGGTCATCCTCCTGATAATCATTCAGGCGGCCGGCTTCTCCAGTTCCTGCTCCGGGCTGCATGCTTCCCGAACCGCTGTAGGCGCTGTTTGCATTTTCGTTTGTGTTTTCCTCGTTCTGTTGTGTGTTTTTATTCGTTTCCATGATTTTCATTTTTATGGGTTTTCTCCTTATGGTTTTTAAGTAGCTCCCGTGCCTGTTTGAGTCCGGTGGCTATGGCAGCTCCTTCTTCCATGCCGTCCTGAAGCAGGGCATTGGCTATCTCGACAGCTTTCTCTCGTAGCTCTTCGGGTTGGTTTTTATAAGATGGGGGATAGTCCCCGTTGTACCACGGCATGATATTAGTTGTTTTCTGCCAGGTAATCCCTGACGTCATCCACTCTGGTACCTGCGGCCTTCACGGCACTTTTTAATGTTTCCTGCGGTACATTGAACTTTTCAGACCAGTACTGCACCTCGTATGATTCATTGATATTGATTTGCGAATCATCTGCTTTCCCTGTTTTTGATTTATCATCCATAATTTTTTGCATTTAATAGTTTATCTAAAGTTACCATAACAAGCAAAGAATCCTGTTATAGGATAAAAGCTGATTTTTACAGGATTGCAATGATACGCAGAGATAATTCATTTGAAAACGGATCAGTTCGGGTTATCTCACCTGACGAAAGGTAAGGTTGATCCTGGGCAGCACTTCCCGGGCTGTTTTGGGCACCTGATGTTCCCAATAGGTATTGGTATGTCCTGCCATAAGCAGAAAAGTTCCATGGTGCAGGGGTATCTCAATTGGCGGAATGTGTTTGAGGGTTTTATGGCGCAGACGAAAAAGGCGCGTTTCCCCAAAGGTTACCGAGGCGATGTTCATGTCCTTGTTGGTGCTGGTGGT
This sequence comes from Flavobacterium sp. NPDC079362, assembly GCF_050267765.1. Taxonomy (NCBI): domain Bacteria; kingdom Pseudomonadati; phylum Bacteroidota; class Flavobacteriia; order Flavobacteriales; family Flavobacteriaceae; genus Flavobacterium; species Flavobacterium sp. NPDC079362. The sequence continues at coordinate 57,870 of NZ_JBNNFM010000027.1, forward strand.
TTTATCGCTGTGCCAGCCCACACCATCACTGCCGTCCCTGTAGAGATTAAGCAGCACGGCATTAAATTCAATACCGGTATGCTGCTCCACGCGCTCCCTGATCTGAAGCAGTGCTGAGGGCCAGTCGAGATTTGACTTTCTTTCTGGTCTTCTTGTCTCCCCATACCACGAAATCATTCTGGGCGCCGTGACCACCTTGTCGTACATCGGCATTTCATATTCCCTCCACTGGGTGGTATGGTATAAAAAATTATAGTAATAATCGGATTCTTCCTTACTGAAAAAATTATCAATCAGCATCAGATCCGCATCAGGGACGTCAAAGGTTCTTTTGCCGCCTTTGCCTGATGAAAAAAATTCGGTGTCATCAAATAGCATCATTTTCATAAGTTTTAAATTGTACATACTTTATAACCATAACCTGATAATCAAATAAAAAAAAAGTATTATTAATTGGTCATCTTCAGCCTTGGCAGGTTGATTTCATGTTCCTGCGGGTAGGGCTGGCGGTCGGTCATACTTACATCTTCCCGCAGCTGTTCGTGGACTGTAAACTGCCGCTCATCAGAGTTGGAATACCTGGGATCGGCAATAAAGGGCATCTTGGCCATTTTGGAAACCGTAATGGTAGGGAAGTGGTAATCCACTTCCACATGGCCCAGAAGCAGATAACAGCCGCCTCCCTGGAAAGGATATTCTTTTAAGCTTCCTGTGAAATGGGCCGTGTCAAAAAGCTCTCCTTCGGCGTCAATCCAGGTTCCGAAATACATCGCGCCCATCTTGGTAGGCACGTGTTTGCGCGAGATCAGATAGGCCAGCATTCGGACTGTTTTTTTATGATGCCCCAGAAGATCCTTGGCCATTACATCACCGCGGAATTTTGTCTGCAGCAGATCAAAAGGCGAACAGGAAACAGGGAAACTTAAAAGCTCGATCTCATCAAAGGCATCTTCAAAGGCAGAGCGCGCCAGCTCGGGCAGTTCATATTCCTTGACCGGCTCCTGAATGAGCATCAGGCTCCGGTTCTCGGGCTTGAAATTTACCATGATAAGCCGGGCAATCACAAGCAATTGATTTTTTGTCTTTCCCGTAAAGCGGAAGGCGCCAATAAAAATCAAAATCTGTATACCCTCGATACCGATGGGAATGCGGTTAATAAAATCCTCGAGTGACTTATAATCCCCGTTTTGTTCCCGTTCTGTTTGTATTTGTATCGCGATTTTGTATTCAAGGCTCTGCAGGTGCATAAATCCCAGATAGACATCTGATCCGTAAAGGGTGGTTTCAAACTCGCTTTTATTCACGCATGGATTATGAATTTTAGCCCCTGACATCCTTGCTTCATGTAAATAGACCTCTGTCCGGTAAAAACCGCCCTGATTGTTGATGACCGCGACCATAAATTCGATGGGATAGTGCACTTTCAGGTAAAGGCTCTGGTAGCTCTCCACGGCATAGGAAGCAGAGTGCGCCTTGCAGAACGAGTATCCGGCAAAAGATTCAATCTGGCGGTATATTTCCTCGCTGAGTTTTTCCGGATGTCCCTGCGCTTTACACGAGGCAAAGAAATTATCCTTCACTTTCTGTAGTGCGGCTTTCGACCTTCCTTTGCCTGACATCGCACGGCGCAGGATATCCCCATCCGCAGCCGGAAGTCCCCCATAGTGAAGGGCGATTTTGATGACATCTTCCTGATACACCATAATCCCATAGGTTTCCCCAAGCTGCTGCTCGAATACCGGATGGAAATATTCGAATTTATCGGGATGGTTATGGCGAAAAATATATTCCTTCATCATTCCCGACTGGGCTACCCCGGGACGGATGATCGATGATGCCGCTACAAGGGTTTTGTAATTGTTGCATTTAAGACGGCGCAACAGCCCACGCATGGCGGGGCTTTCAATATAAAAACAGCCGATAGTTTTACCTATTCCCAAAAACGCATTGCAGCTGGCTTCATTTTTTGACATCGAGGTATCACGGATATTCAGGCGAATACCCCTGTTTTTCTCAATAAGCTTCACGCTGTCATCAATATGGCCAATACCACGTTGGCTCAGGATATCGAATTTTTCAAGGCCGATGTCCTCGGCTATATGCATGTCAAAAAGCACAATGGGAAAACCTTTTGGAGGCATTTCCAGGGGCGTGTAATTCGTTATCGGCTCTTCTGAGATCAGGATCCCGCAGGAGTGCATGCTTCGCTGGTTTGGGTATTTTTCGAGCAGCATTCCATATTCCTGAACCTGTTTTACGACCTTATTTGTTGAATGGAGCTCCATAGGGTTTTTAGCCAGCGCGTCGAGCTCTTCCTTTGGAAGCCCGAAAACTTTTCCGACTTCACGAAAAATGGAACGGTATTTAAATTCCACGTTGGTGCCGCAGAAAGCCACATGCTCGTAACCATAGCGGGAGAAAATATATTCCAGGATGGTGTCGCGCTCTTTCCAGCTCCAGTCAATATCAAAATCAGGAGGACTCTTGCGGTTCAGGTTCAGAAAACGCTCAAAATACAGGTCAAGCTCGAGCGGACAAATATCGGTAATGCCCAGGCAGTAGGCGATGATACTGTTGGCTCCGCTTCCCCTTCCGATATGAAGAAATCCCTGTGAGTTGCTGAATCGGATGATGTCCCAGGTTATCAGGAAATAACCGCTGAACTGGAGCTGGTCAATAACTTTCAGCTCCTTGAACATTCTGGATTTGGCCTCTGCATTATTTTTACCATAGCGCCATTCCAGGCCCTGCTTTGCCAGGGTGGTCAGAAGATTCATATCATCCTTTCGGTTATTGGTATAGAATTTCTTGTTTTTAGGCGATGCAAAATCAAATTCAAAATGGCAGTTGGCTACTATTTTCTCGGTATTTAAAATAATCTGGGGATATTCGGTGTAACACGACAATAGCGTTTCGAGTGGTACCATCACTTCGGTGGGACTGCAGTAATCAGAAGGGGTAAGCCTTGAAAGAATAAGGTTCATATCGATAGCCCTAAGGATCCGGTGCAGGTTATATTCCCTTTTGGTACGAAAGGTAACCGGATGCAGAATGACCATTTTAATCTGTCTTTTTTTCCAGTCCGATAACACCAGTTTGGGAAGCTGATCGGGACGAATGCCGATGTATTCATTATCACGAAGTAATTCAGGAACATTCTCCAGCGGATAGATAATAAAAACATCCTTAAAATCAGGAGCCGAGAAGGGCAGGGATGTTTTTTCAAAATTATGTTTTGTCAAAAAGCGGTTCATCTCTGCAAGACCCGATGCATTTTTGGCAAGGCCTATGTAGCGCAGCTTGTGTTCACATCGAAATTCCATACCGACAATGGGCTTAATGCCTGCAGTCTTGCATCCTTTTATAAAATCATAGATTCCGGTAACCGTATTAATGTCGGTTAGTGCCATAGCTTTAACGCCTGAGGCAACAGCCTGGGAAATCAACTCCTCAAGGGGAATAGTGCCATAACGAAGCGAATGGAAGCAGTGACAATTGAGATACATCTATTCTGATTTACGTTTTAAAATTTCATTTTTATTGTTGGGCTTAAATGAGGCCCCTGCGCAGCGCATCACAGCGTCAAAGCCATATCTAGTCTTCATTCGGTCCATGGCCTGATAGAGCGAGAGCATTTCCTGGGTATCCTCAAACAGATCAATTTGGTAAGTGCCACGGACCAGTCCGCTGAACCGCACGCCGATTAGGCGAAGGCGCATACGGCGCTGGTAGAGTTTTTCAAAAAGGTCCGTTACGGTTTTGGTCAGGATATGATCGGCTGACGTGTAATGTACCCGGCACTGTTTGGTTTCGGTATCAAAGTTGGCATATCGTATTTTGATAGTAACAGTTGAAGTTAGCCACTCTTCAGATCGCAATTGAAAAGCCAGTTTTTCCACCATTCCAAGAATTACTCTTTTGAGCCTGTCAATATCAATAGTATCCTGGGAAAAAGTATGTTCGGTGGAAATAGATTTTCTTTCGGTATAAGGTTCTACTGGATTATTGTCAATACCATTGGCTTTTTTCCAGAGCTCAGAACCATTTTTGCCGATCATCTGCTGCAATACTTCACATGGCATTTTAGAAAGGGTTTCAATTTTTCTGATACCGATTCTTGATAGCAGCTGAAAGGTCTTTTCACCTACCATGGGTATTTTCTGAATGGATAAGGGATTTAAAAAAGACTGCACTAAATGCTCAGGAATCTCTAAATTCTGTTTTTGTTTTCCTTCTCCTGTCCCGATTTTCGATACGGTCTTGTTAATCGAAAGGGCAAAGGTGAGGGGCAGTCCGGTTTCTTTTGTGATGGTCTGGGCCAGCTCATTTGTCCATTTGTAGCTGCCATGGAACTTGTCCATGCCGGTGATGTCCAGGTAAAATTCATCGATGCTGGCTTTCTCCACAACTGGGGCTTTTTCCTGAATGATTTCGGTGATATCATGGGAAAGGCGCGAGTATAATTCCATATCGCCTTTCATGATTTTGGCCTGCGGGCAGAGCTTCATGGCCATGTGGATGGGCATGGCAGATCGCACCCCGAATCTTCGGGCTTCATAAGAGCAGGAAGCTACAACACCCCTTTCACCGCCCCCGATAATCAGCGGTATTCCATTAAGTGCAGAATTAGTAAGTCTTTCGCAGGACACGAAAAACGTATTCATATCGATATGTACAATTGACCTTTCCATCTTCTTTTCTCATTTTTATACCAATCAAAATTAGTACAGATAATAACAATATTTGAAATTAATATGTTCTAATTTGGAACAAATTTATGCAATCAGTTTTTTCTGATAGTGGGGTAGCGTGTAAATATTGGAAACTTTAAAAAACAGCAAGATTAAGAAATGGTAAAAAGATATTTTTTTAATGTGTTTTTTCTGAATTATGCCTTATCTTTACAATCCCCTTATCAAATTCAGGATATCATTTTGCAGTTTTAAAATGACGCGTGCCTTTACTTTGGAATATTGTTTATCCAAAGCAGCTTCCTATTTATTGTTTAATGTAAATTGTAGAAAAATGGCATTTGAAAATTACAATTCCAAAAGGTTTATTTACATGGCCGATGACGACAGCGATGACAGGGAGTTCTTTGCTGATGCGCTGAGCGAAATTGAGCGTGATGTTATCCTAAAACAGGCCCCCGACGGCATGCATCTAATGGAGAGCCTGCTTACGCTTTCCGAATCAGAGCTTCCCGATTTTATTTTCCTTGATATCAATATGCCGGGAAAAACAGGACTGGAATGTCTTCAGGAGATTAGAAATCTTTCCGGAGGTCTGAAAGAAGTAAATATTGTGATGCTTTCCACAAGCAGTGATCCGGAAAATATCCGCAGGGCATCAGAGCTCGGTGCTACTTTTTATGCGGTAAAGCCCAGCTGTTTTGAGAGGCTTAAATCTTTGCTTGAAGAGGTGCTGTCGATGGATCTTGTTGGGGCGGGTGAAGGAAATAAAAAGTTTCTTTTGGTTTAGTTTCTTTTTTTTTTAGTTTAGTCATAAGTGACCTTAATAAACTTGCTGCTATCGAAAACGCGATTTAATTAGCGGGTTGCGGGCAGGATAATGTTTCTGAAGATCGAAATTCACCCAATAGCTGTTTTTGATCATTTACGGATCTTTCTTTACTGTTTCGAAATAAAGCTTTTTTCTCTTTTTGATGTACAAATGGGCAAAAATCTAATTGGGATGATGAGCATCGTCAATTGTATTTAATAATGTTTTTTAGGAGCTAATCCCGCTATCCGTTACAATCTTTTGTGCCGAACACCGGCACAAAAGGATTTCCTCTTCTATCGGGGCTAGGGATGCTTCGGGGTATCACTCTAGTTTGCTACAATCCAGAGCAATAGGGCTTATCGGTTTTTTAAAGTTTATTTTTATTGCTATTAACGTTTATCTAAAATCAGTAAATCTTTTTTCTAAATCATATAACCATTTTACTCTCTTTTTTTGAGTAACTGATTTTACCATGTTATGGCTGATCCAGTTTAAATTTTTATATCCCATAGTTTTAAAAACACTTCTAAGCATTGCTTTTTTAATTAAATTTCCGATTAGCAGGGAGTACATTATCCTGGGTTTGTTCATTGTGGTGATAATAGTTACACCTTTTAAATTTTTCAACAGTGGTATAAGCCCAAAACCTCTGGGATGATGGTCATAAACTATACCGGGGGAGAGAACCCTATCGATAAATCCTTTGGTCATGGCAGGCATCAGATCCCACCAAATGGGAAATATGAAAATCAAATGACCTGCGTTTTTTAAACGATTGCTGTAATCTATAACCTGAGGATCAATTGGAGTATGGTCTACAAAGGCTTTCAGGTCTTCTTTAGACATTGCCGGATTGAAATTATCATTATCCAGATGGATAAGATCTACCTGATGCTTCCCTTTTTGAAGTCCAGTGGTAACTGCTCCTAAAATGGCGTTACAGTAACTTTTTTCATAGGGGTGATTGAACACAATAACTACTCTCATTTTTTTGAATTGTTTACGATTTACAATGCAAAGATGCTGGAGTAAGAGGTATTGGGACGATAACAATTGTTAAGAAATATAGACTGCGAAATCGTCTTTGATGAATTAAAGCTGGATTACTCCAGTTCAATACAATCAAAATGATAGGATCTGAGAAGATTGATTACTTTTTTGCAAATGTTTTTTTTACTTTCAATACGCAGAATTTTATCACAATCTTCAAGGTCAAAATTCCACTTTATGTCCTGGAAGTCTGAATCAAGAACAGCTTTTAATTTTTTGATTTGTGCCTTATTTTTGACTGATGTTTTAAATACGTGTATCATAGCCTTGCAATTTCCCTGTATGGTAATTAAAGCACAAAATTGGCAAATCATCAAGCAGACTATCGATAACAATTGTTAAAAAAATTTTTATCGCCTGTTACGAATCCTGCTGAGCGATACTGAAGTGATACCTAAATAGGAAGCTATGTAATGCTGCGGGATGCGTTGTATGATTTCGGGATGCTCTGCCAGCAGCTGCTCATAACGCTGTTGAGGGGTATTTTTTAGATAGGAAAAGAAAACCTGCTGGTTTTTTAGAAGCCTCATGTATAAATGCTCGATTATATTATCTTTTAGTTCTGGTGAATTCTGCAGAGTATCCTGAAAGTCTTTTTGGGTGATGGTTTGGATAACACAGGGCTCAATGCTTTCAATAGTGTACAGGCTGGGTTTGCCGGTCATAAAGCTTTCAATGGATGACACGCCGCCGCCCTCAAAAAAGAATTGTGTTGTTATGTCCTTCCCGTTATTGTTTATCCAGGTTCTCAAACACCCTTTTTCTATGAAAAACATGGTTTTTGAAATGCTGCCTTCTTCCAGCAGTATGGTCCTGGCTGGAACCTCTATTTGCTTGAAAAGGGGTTTAAAAATACTCCATCTATCGGTATTGGCTTGTGTTTTTTTTGACATGAATATATTCTTTATTTAACCCAAAAGGATTATTTATACTACTGTTTGATTACTGCCCGATGTGGCGGTCAGAGGCACATTTTTAGTATGCCGTAACTTTTAGTCTATTTTGTCTTTATGATATCCCTTGAGCCACTGTTCCATTTTCTGGAGCAGCTGTACCTCTTTGGGATCGCCTGTAGGATCGGTGAGCCCGGTGATGGTCCTTTGGTAACTGAACCTCTTATTTTCAAAAAGACAGGTGAATTTTGGAGGCTCGTTGTGTGAGACCAGCCATTTGCCATCACTGGTGCCTTTAATCTCAAATTTCTTCATATCTCATGCTCCCTTAGAATCTGCTGTGGTAATTTTTCAAGCCCCCTAGGATAAACGGCAAAGTTAAGGGTTTATTTCTATTTCGGGCGTTTATGTTACCCGTCAGGTGCTCTTCCCGTTATACGTTGCACCCGAGCGCCAGCGAGCTGGCGAAGCAATCTCTTGTGCCCAGCCTTGGTACAAGAGGATTTTCCGCTTCTCGGGGCTATAGTAGGGTCATCACTGTTGTTTTGTTGTAATCCAGAGTATAAAACTTATAGGTTCTTTAAAATATACCACCTTTTGCCATAAAACGTAAAGTAATAGTATCAATCAATAAAGTTATCGCTAAACTATTTTACTTATTAAGTATTAATACGTATTATTGTAAAAGAAGAACTACGTATTTTTAACCAAACCATTTTTTTTTTAACCATCAGTATTCTTTATAAAACATACTGAAAACATCATGATTTTATGAAACTAAAATTCATACCTTTTATGATTTTGCCCCTGATTGGATTCTCACAGCAGAACAATACAATACCGGCAGACTCCATAAAAGCATCCAATGTTTTTATGCTCGGGGAAGTGATCATTACCGGTCACCAGAATAAGGATACCTTAAACAGGGTAAGTGCAAAAGCAATGCAATCGCAGCATAAAATGGATGTTTCCAGGGCCCTCAATATGCTTCCGGGTGTTACGCTAACCGCATCAGGTCCAAGAAACGAATCCATGGTTTCTATCAGGGGATTTGATTTAAGGCAGGTGCCGGTCTATATGGACGGGATTCCGGTGTATGTTCCCTATGACGGCTATGTTGACCTGGCCCGTTTTACCACTTATGATCTGGCGGCCATTGATGTTTCAAAAGGGTTTTCATCTGTGCTGTACGGTCCCAATTCACTGGGCGGGGCCATTAACCTAGTCTCCAGAAAGCCATCAAAGAAACTGGAATATGACGGCTCGCTCGGAATGATAAACAGCAATGGCTATAGGGCAAACATCAATGTGGGCTCAAATCTGGGAAAATTTTACCTTCAGGGAGGATTTTCTTATTTAGAGAGAAATTCAACCCGGATGCCATCGGGTTTTGCTGCGATGAAAAATGAGGATGGGGAAGAGAGGGACAATTCTTACCGCACCGATCAGAAAATAAGTTTCAAAATAGGGTGGACCCCAAATAAAAAAAGCGAGTATGCACTTGGCTATATCAACCAGCAGGGAGAAAAAGGAAACCCTGTTTATGCGGGCAGCGATACTAAAAACTCTCTTTTGGCAAACCCACGTTGAACTAAACCTCCGGTAGCTTTCGCTGCGATGATTTAGTACCTTAGTATTTATTAACGTTTAAATAATTGATAATATGGTAACTAAAAAAAA
>NZ_JBNNFM010000028.1:0-66866 GCF_050267765.1 Flavobacterium sp. NPDC079362
TATTAAGATCATAAGCAGAACCTTCCTGCGCCAAAAGATCAGACATTCCGTTATTGTTGTAATCTCTGTCTGTTAATTTTAATATTGATTGTTTTATTTTTTGGCACAACCAAACAATCGCTTTGCTTTTTAATTCCTGGTTCCAGATGCATTCTCCAACGAGCCAAGGCGTTTTGAAACGCGTTAATTCTGATGCTGCAGACTGGTCTAATACAAAGGTTGCATTAGGATGGTTTTGTAAAAATGTAGCAGGAACTTCTGAAGATATATCACCTTGAATAGTTCTCTTGATGATATCGGCTTTGTTTTGTCCCCAGGCCATTAATACGATTCTTTTAGATCTCATGATGGTTGAAACTCCCATGGTAATCGCTCTTTTAGGAACGTTGTCGATACCATTAAAATCTGATGAAGCGTCTACTCTTGTAATATGATCCAGTGTAATAATCCTGGTTCCTGAATTGACGTGTGATCCCGGTTCATTGAAACCTACGTGACCTGTACGACCAATTCCTAATAACTGAAAATCAAGTCCTCCGGCATTTTTAATGTTCATTTCGTAGTCGATGCAATATTGATTTAATTCCTCAATATTTACAGTTCCATCAGGAATATTAACGTTCTCCGGTTTGATATCAATATGGTTAAAAAGATGCTGGTGCATGAAATAATGATAGCTCTGATTGTTCTCTTTGGTCATTGGATAATATTCATCCAGATTAAAAGTGATTACATTGCTAAAACTTAATCCTTCTTCTTTGTGCATTCTCACTAATTCCTCATAAACTTTGATAGGAGAAGAACCTGTTGCTAAACCTAATACGCAAGATTTTCCTTTTTCTTGTTTAGATCTAATTAATTGCGCGATTTCCTGCGCTACAATTATCGAAGCTTCTGTAGAATTTCTGAAGATTTCGTTGTGGATTTTCTCAAATCTCGTCTCTTCAAATTTTCCCGCGCTTTTATAGCTGATATCAGGTTTTATTTCTAAAGCACTTTTCATGTCTTTTTTCTTTTTTTTTGTATTTACAACTTTGGTTTTTGAAATGGTATAAGCAACTCACATTGCTTATACCATTTACTAACCAAACTTAAATTCTTATAGTTCTTTGATATTTTATTCTAGAAATTCGGAGCATTCACATCCCACCAATTTCTTGTTCCTCCAGTATCAGGACCATTAAGCTTTGCAATTCCTGTTTTAAGTCCTTCAGGGTTTCCGTCTTTTTCACTAGAAACAAAAGGTATTCTTCTTACCCCAAATTCAGTAGTAACTGCACCACCACTTTGATTGTTAATAATTGGTAATAATTTAGGATAACCCGTTCTACGATGATCTGCCCAAGCTTCCATCCCATCAGGAAAATTAGCAATCCATTTTTGAGTGATGATTTTTTGCAATTTTACTTCATTACTTGCTGCATTATCCCAGGCAACGGTAACTTTATTTACTGCTAAGCCATTATTAGATGGGGCAACCGGATCTACATAATCTTTAGCCATTTTTACATTATCAGCGATATAATCAGCAGCGCCTCCAGTAGCAAGCAAATCAAATGATGCATTAATACCTGCTTTATACAATGTTTCGGCGTCACCACCCATATTCCATCCTCTTAGCGCTCCTTCTGCTCTTAAAAAGTAAATTTCAGAAGTGTTCAGCCATACTACTCTTTTATCGTCTCTTATTATTTTACCAAAATTTGAGAATGGCATATGTATCGTTTTATCTCCCTGATTTCCTCCGGTACGAACTCCTTTATATTCTCCGGGAACTTGATCAGATGTTGTAAAATAAACCTGCATTCTAGGATCATTGTAACCTCCCATAATAGACTCCATGTCTGCAGACATACGGCTGTCATTATATTCATAAGCAGATACCTTAAGAGGATGCTGTGATACATTTTTAGTTACTATAAAACTATCGCTTACAACTTTCATCACACCAAATTTTTGGCTAACGGCTTTTTCAGCTTCTTCTTTAGCTAATGCTGGATTAACTTTTACAATACGCATTGCTAATCTTAAACGTAATGAATTCGCATATATAACCCATTTTTTATAATCACCTTCATATGTTGAACGATCTATATTCGTAAAAGAACTTTTCTCGCCGGCATCGACTCTTTTTGTTAATTCTGCAACAGCAAAATCTAAGTCTTTAAACATTAACCCATAAGCTTCTTCCTGAGAATCGTATCCAATTGCTGCATCAGTAGTACCTAATTTTGAGTATACAATTGGCCCCCATGAATCTGCTGCTTTATGTAAAGTTTGTACTTTAATAATTGTAGCAAGAGCGTAAAACTCATCATATTTACCTTTGGATGCAGCTTCAACTTTTAAATAATTTGCCATAACCTGTGTGTAAATAGCTTCCCAGCCCCAAAGGTTCCAGTTATCAGAAAGTGCATAGGAAAGATTATTAGCTCCATCAAAACCTGGTGGGGTCGTGTAACCTCCCCAATTATTACCCGATAAGTCGATGGCTACCTGGTATTTCCAACCCGGAACATTCACCATTACATTATCAAACATGGTTGTAAAAGGACCTTTTATATAATTAAAGTCCTGTTTTAGTTCATCTTGTGTAAAAGCATCAGGATTACTGTTAATCTTTTCGAAATTATCTGTACAACCAACTAAGGCTAAAAGACCGAAACAGATTAATGATTTTTTTATATTATTTGTTTTCATGATATTTTAAATTAGAAAGTTACATTTAAATTAAGACCAATACTTCTTGTTGATGGCATACCATAAATATCAACTCCCTGTAAACCTTGACCTGTACTTAAAGCAATGTTTGGATCAAAAGGTGCATCTTTATAAATAAAGAATAAGTTTCTTGCGATTAATGATAAAGTTGCCGTATTAACAAACGGAAGTACTTTTTTGTTGAAAGTATAACCAAGTGAAACCTCTCTTAAACTTACATTTGTAGCAGAATATACATATTCAGCTGTAGCACCATTAACCCCGGCAACTGTAGTGTAATACTGCTCAGCAGGCATACTCGTTACTTTTGAACCATCAGGCCTAACTGCATCAATTGCAACACCGCCTGCGTTTCTTGCATCTCCACTTCTTTTTGAAACTCCATAAAAATCATTCATAGATTCTGTAATACTCATTACATCTCCGCCAAAACGTCCGTCGATTAAGAAGTTTGCTGTAAAAGCACCAAACTTAAATGTGTTTGACCATCCTAACATAAAATCAGGATTTGCATTACCTACTTCGCGCAATCCAGCTTCTAACGATACATTTCCTTTATCATCTAAAACAATTTCTCCTTTATCGTTTTTTACAATATGTTTACCTTCAATAACTCCAAATGGTCTTCCTTCAGTTAAAGCATATCTGTAATTGATATTATTTACAGGTGTCAACGGAATTGTACCTCCTAATTCTTCAGGAATTTCTTTAACTTTATTTCTGTTTTGAGAATAATTTACTGTAGTGTCCCAAGAAAATTTATCTCCGGCAATGATTTTTCCGGTAAGAACAACTTCAAAACCTTGATTTGCAATACTACCAGCATTAATTCCATAGTTTATGTAACCAAAAGGGTTGGTTGCAGGCGCAGCAACCTGAACATACTGATTTTTAGTTACTGAATTATAGTATGAAATCTCAAAACCTAATCTGTTATTAAACATTCTCCACTCAGTACCAAATTCGTATTCTGATTTTAATTCTGGTTTTAATGATTCACCTGGTCTTGGTCCTACTGAAGGATAAAGAATATTACCTCCCTGGATAGTTGATTTTGGAGAAGTTACAAAAGTCGAAATATCATTACCAACTTGCGCATAAGTTCCTCTCACTTTAGCAAAGTTAATCCAAGCTGGCATAGTTGTCATTTCACTCAAAAGAGCTGTAACCCCTACAGATGGATAGAAATAGGATCCAGTATCTGTATTTACCAACGTAGAAGACCAGTCGTTACGTCCTGTAACATCTAAATACAACATACTTTTATAACCAAAAGTTGCAGATGCAAATACAGATTGAACTTCTCTTGAAGAACCAGTAGACTGTAAACTTAAATTATCTAATCCGGAAGCGCTTCCAAAGTTACCTAAAGTAAACAAGTTTGCATTAACAAGCCCTCCAACAATACCAGAATCCAAAGTAGTTGCATGATTTCCTAATGTGTTATTGATACTTGCCCCAACTATGGCATTAAAACTGAAATCTTCGTTGAAGTTCGTATTGATTTTAGCGATTAAATCTCCGTAACGCTGTGTGCTTAATGTGGCAACATTAATGTATCTACCATTTATATTAGATAAGGAAATGTTTGTAGTTGCGTATATCCTTTTATCAAAATCGTTTTCAATTCTGTTATAACTATATCTTGCACCAATACTTAACCAGTTGTTTGCTTTATAGTCTAACGCTATATTTCCATTAAAGAAATTATCTTTATCAACAGATTTGTTTCTATTAATTAACCAATATGGGTTTTGAACATAAATATCAGCATTTGGCAAAGTATAAAAATTTTGTCCGTATAAATTTCGATCTGGCTGATAAGCTTCAAAATTATCTTTATAATAATTAAAGTCATTTCCTCTTTGAAACAAATATACTCCCGTAAGAGGATTTGAATAAAGTCCGTTTACAGGTCTGTTATCAATAGTTTGAGTTGTATATTTTGCATCAGCAGAAACAGTTAATTTATTATTAAAAAATTTCGCTGTCTGACGAATCCCAAAATTATTTTTCTTTAACCCGTTTCCTTCTATCACTCCTGATGCAGAAGTATTAGCATAAGATATACTTGTTGAATTTACTTCTGTTCCTGTTGTAAACGCTAATGAAGTAATTTGTGTAACTCCCGTATTAAAAAAGTCTTTTTCAAAATCATTTGACTGCACTTTTCCTCCCCAAGATTTTTGAGCACCAGCCGTTCCATATTCATGTTGGAATTTTGGCAAAGAATGTACCGACTCAAAAGTTGTAACAGAAGAAACTGCTAAGTTAGAAGTGTTTTCTTTAGTCTTTTTAGAAGAAAGCAAGATAACACCATTTGCTCCCTGAGATCCGTATAGTACAGATGCTGCTGCACCTTTAAGTACTGTCATTCCTTCGTAATCATCAGGATTAATTAATGATACAACATCTCCACCATCACGGTTACCTCCGGCAGTACTACCAAATGAATCGTTTGGCTGATTCGAACTTCCGTTATACAAAGGAATACCATCAATAACATAAAGAGGCTGACTGTTCATGATAGAAGAGTTACCACGAATAAGTACTTTAGTAGATCCTCCAGTACCACCAGAACTTTTTGTTACGGCAACACCGGCAATTTTACCAGCAATTGTATTGATAATGTTGGCATCTTTTACACGAGTTAGTTCTTCTCCTTTAAGTTCCTGAGCAGAATAAGTTAAAGATTTTCTAGTTTTCTTAAGACCTAATGAAGTTACAACAACTTCTGTTAATGCATTAGATGCTGCAGTGATCATTTTAACATTAATTGTGGCAGCATCACCAACAACAACTCTTTGTGTTTCAAGACCTACATAAGTAAAAACTAAAGTCTGTCCTTTTTGTGCTTCAATTGTGTACAAACCATCAAAATCGGTAGTAGCACCTTTTTGACCTCCTTGTACTGCAACAGATGCCCCTGGCAATGGCATCCCCTCAGAATCTGTAATCACACCTTTGACATTTTTTACTTGTGCAAGCGAAACTTGCGCCGTAAAAACAATCATAAAGATTAAGAAAATTTTTTTCATGTTTATTTATTTTGTTAGTTATGGTGTAAATTTATTCTTAAGGGATTGTTAAAAAAAATAATTTATACAAACGACTGCAAATTTTAAACCAACGACATAAAACAATCAATAATACGTTTCACGAAAACGTTTTCAAATTACTTTATCTATCGTTTTTATCACATTTACCACTATTTTATTCATAGAATTTACTTATTTAGTAAAAATTCCCCATTTACAATAAAAACCTAATAACGTGATGTTTATATGTGAATTTAAAACTAAAGAGGCTATTTTTTTAATTATATGCAAAAAAATAATACTCATAATCTTACTGCTTTAACAAAGTATTGTATTTTCAATTTAAACGATATTCATTTTAATTTCCACATAAACCTGTTGTCTTTACTTTTAAAGTTGTAAATGTTTTATGAATAAGATCCAGTAAAGAATATTCATTGAAAGAATCCTGAGCTAATTCCCAAATCATAATACCGCCCGTATTTTCAGAAGCCAATGTTACTTTTTTGGCAATTGTAGGTCTGCCATTATAATATATCTTACCTAATTCGTCCTGATCTGCAAATTGAGTTCCTGCTTCTATAATTTGAGCATATGTAGAACTTGTAGCATCAGGATAAGTAAAATTATAACCGTAAAAAGGCACACCCAGAGTAATTTTATCACTTGGAACATTTTGAAGTTTGTGCCAAAAATCAATTCCTTCT
Source organism: Flavobacterium sp. NPDC079362 (assembly GCF_050267765.1). Classification (NCBI taxonomy): domain Bacteria; kingdom Pseudomonadati; phylum Bacteroidota; class Flavobacteriia; order Flavobacteriales; family Flavobacteriaceae; genus Flavobacterium; species Flavobacterium sp. NPDC079362. The sequence goes on from NZ_JBNNFM010000028.1 coordinate 6,467, forward strand.
TTTGCAAAATCAAAAGAACTATGCTGTCCGGGATTATTAGGAGTCCATGGTCCTGTGCTGTCATAAGCCATTACATTAATAAAATCGAACGCATTTAATGCTGCCGAATTTATATTTTCGAAACGGGTATTATTGGGCAAAGCTGCCGTTAATAATTTTTTATGTTCTGCAAGGCTCTTTTTTAATTCAATAATAAAACCGCTATATCCTGAGGTCACAGCGTTCCATTCCAGATCTACATCTACCCCATTCAGATCGTGCAACTCTACAAAACTTATTATGTTCTGAATTAGACCCGGCCTGTTTTCCGGTTTGTCTATCAAAAAAGACCAATTTGATGCTTGCTCTTCTGATATCACTCCACCGGCAAGCGAAATACTTATTATAATAGTAGGATTAACTGATTTGACATATTTAATAAGCGAATCAAGATCTCCGTTAAAAATTAAATTTCCATTTTTATCCGGATTTGCAAATGCGATATTAAGATGTGTCAATTTGCAAAACTGTATAGAATTCATTTTATCGAAATTCCCTGATGATAAATAACCTACGACTCTTGCAGTTTTAGTTTTTGAATTTTCAGGATCAGATTGTTTTTCAGCTGAACAGCTGTACGCTGAAAAAAGAGAACTTAGAAAAAAAAGGATGCCTAGTAAGGCTTTATTTTTTATCATAATTTTTAATTTAAACTTCTTGTTTTTAATCTTAATTAGAATGAAAATAACACCTTATTAGGCATAACTTTATATTTGAGATTTTATTTTTAGTTTACATCCCACCAAACTTTACCTAACCAATCATTCTTCCCTCCTAATCTTGCTACAGCTTCCTGATAATTTTTTTCGTTTTTTTGTAATTCATCACTTGGATAGTACAAACGTGTTGGCACAACTCCGCCTGTTCCGGAATCTGAATTTGTTATGGGTACTAAATGAGGATATCCTGTTCTTCTCCAGTTAGAGTATGCTTCGATACTATTGAATAAATAGGTGATCCAAATTTGTGTTCCAATTTGTTCTTTTTCTGTTCCTGCCACTAATGGCTTGGCATTTACATAAGCATCGATACTTGCCTGACTTGCAGGAGCCGCACCATAAATCTCTAATTGCTTCACACCTGCCTCAACACCTTTTTTATAATAATCTGCTGCAGAACCTGAAACCCAGCCTCTATAAGCTGCTTCTGCCAATAATAGTTCTGTCTCTGAATAACTTACATGCAAAAATGGAGTTGTTCTTAATTTTAAATAAGACTGTATACCAGAGGCTGAATTTGATCCTCCGGCAAGCTCCCATCTAAATACTCCAGGTTTAACACCTTCATATAATGTTTCGCCTGGCTGTATAGGTGCCCAGGGAACGACACTACTACTTGTTTTGGGAGTAGCGATCATAGTCAATCTTGGATCTCCGTTATTTTTTAGATAGTCTATTAGCAGTGAACTAAAATGATCTCCCTGATCATTTCCTATAAAACCATAAGACAATCCGTTTCCTCTGTAATCCAATCTGGCAGGATCATCACTAAAAGGAAAATCTAAATGATGCATAATACAGTTGTCATCATTACTTTCAAAAACTCCATTCTGAAGCGCTGCTTTCGCTTGTTTTTCTGCTTCAGCAGGGTTTACTTCTGAAATTCTCATTGCCGCACGCAAACGCATCGTGTTGGCTAATTTTTTCCATTTTGAAACATCTCCTTTATAAAACAGATCTCCTTTTATCAAATCTTTCCCAGTATTTAACTGATTAAAAGCTTCATCTAATTCTTTAAAAAAAGAAGCATAGATATCTTCTTGTTTATCATATTTGGGTGTTACAATTCCTTTAGAAAAAGCTAAACCTGCTTCTGAATAAGGTACATCACCATAAATATCTGTCAAACGCTGTGCAACCATCACTTTCATAATTTTAGCAACAGCATTCATATTTACAGCCAAAGGATCTTTACTCGTTACATCAAGAATATCAACAACACTTTTCATTTCATGAGCATATACGTTTCTCCATAAAGCCACTGCATATTCCTCTGAATTATTAAATTTGCCACCGTAGTTTGTAACCCCCCAGGAACCAGAGTAATGCTGCACAAAACCTCCTGCATATATTAAATTAGTTCTGTGCTGATAGTATCCGTCTCCGGACATACACAATTGGGTAAATGTAAGCTGACCTGCCGGATTTGCAGATAATGCCACAGGATCTTTTTCCAGTTCGTCAAAGTTTTCTGTACAGCCAACTACCGTAAATACTGCAAGTATGGCTATTATATATTTGATTTTCATAATTTACTTTTTTAGAATGTAATTTTAATATTAAAGCCATACGATTTCCTTGATGGTAATGAACCATATTCAAAACCTTGTCCATTTCCTGAAGTATACATCGACTCCGGATCTATGTTTGGTAAATCTTTACTGAATGTCAATAGATTTCTTGCAAATACAGAAAGATAGATAGAATTTATTTTTGCTCCGCCAAAAACACTTTTAGGTATGGTATACCCTAAACTTACCTCTCTTAATTTCACAAAAGAAGCATCATAAATAAAAGGTGCAGGCGTATTATCTGTAACATCTCTCCAATAATCCTGAGGATCTACAGGTTTTGTGTTTTTTACATAAACAGGATTATCAGCCGTTCCTGTATTTACCACTCCATTTGCTACATAACCACCCGTAGGAACCCATTTAGTGATATCGAAATTAGGATCAGTCGCGGCAGCTTGCGTTCTTGCAGCAATATAAGCATCTCTTCCTTCTGTAGTAATATCTAATAATCCTCTTGCTGCAGCAACAGAGTTTGTCATAGAATACACATCCATACCAAATTTCATATCCAATAAAAACTGAAGCGTGATTCCTTTATAAGAAAATCTATTGGTTAAACCAGCAGCCCAATCCGGAAGTCCTTTTCCTAAAGCAACCTTATTATCTGTGTAAACAGGCATACCATTTGCCCCTACAATCATTTCTCCCGAAGCTGTTCTTTGAAAATCTTTCCCAATAATGGTTCCAAATTGTCCGCCAACCTGTGCTACAATTGCGGCATTAGCCCAACGCGCCTCAGAAATAGTATAAGTACTGATATCCGGATGCAAAGAAAGAATTGAGTTTTTATTCTTAGAAAAATTCAAATCAATTCCCCATTCAAAATTCTTAGTTTTAATTGGAGTACCTGATAAAAATATCTCAATACCTTCGTTACGTAATTCTCCCGCATTTACTGAAAGAAATTCATATCCTGATGTTGCAGAAGAGGCTAAATCAAGTGTCTGATCAGATGTATCCTCACGATATACCGTAATATCTGCTTTTAATCTGTTTTTAAAGAAAGCCGTTTCTAAACCAAACTCAATTCCTTTTTTTGTCTGAAAAGTCAAGTTCGCATTTGGAGCCGATGTATTCTTAACATTTACCACACTCTGTCCGTCATAAGAAGAGTAAGTTGTGTAGTTTAATGAATTTTTATAAGCTCCCGGAGCATTAGAAACTTTTGCCCATGAAGCTCTTAATTTTCCATAAGAAAAAGCATCACTCTTAATATTAAATGCATCTGAGAATACGAAACCTAATGAGGCTCCCGGATAAAAAGCATCTTTATTAATAACACTGAACCAGTCATTTCTTCCTGTAAACTCAGCATATAAATAACCTTTGTAATCCAACTTTGCAGAACCGTAAACTGAATTTGTTCTTGTTCTTGTTTCTATTGGTGCATTTATTGTCTGAGTTGAAAAATTACTAATATATTCTGTTCCCGGCTGAATAATATTGGTTCCCTGACTAGAATTTTCTGATCTCCTGAAATCCCTTCTTGTTGCTCCTAAAATTCCTGAAAAAGTCAAATCAGTAGCTAATTTGATTGCATTAAAGCTGGCGATGATATCAGTATTCATTTCAGAAACCGTAATATCATTTAATCCAAGATAACCAGTATCTCTTCCTGGCCATGTATTGCCCGGAACCATGAAATCTTTAGAATCAAAAACATAAGTATCCAAACCGGTTCTAAAAGTCAGTCCAACCCATTTTTCAAGTTGATAGGTTCCTGCAACATTCCCTGTAAAACGATTTTTCTTAGAGGAATTGTGATTCGCATCTACCGTTAAATAAGGATTCAATTGATAAATATTGTTATTCCACTTATAGATTTCTGCAGTCTCCGGATTTCCATAATTTTTCAACCACGCCTGATCAATATTTGGTGCCAGACCACTTAAGGAATAACCAACATTGTTAGGAGAATCACCTAAGCCAGGTCGATTATTTGTTGTTTCCATCATGTAATTTACATTAGCATCTAAAGTAAATTTCTCTGATTTTAAAGTAGCGTTTAAAGTCGCATTATTTCTTTCTAATCCTGAATTTGGAATAACGTCATCATTTTTCATGTTATTAAATCCAAAACGAAGAAATGCGTTTTCACTTCCTCCAGAAAGTGCAATTCCGTTTGTTGTTGTAACACCGGTTCTGAAAAAATCCTGAATATTATTATCCACTTTAGCATAAGGACGCATAGAACCATCAAATATTTTTACCTGTTCTCCTACATGATTAGAAAATTTAGGTCCCCATGCACTAGTCGTATATCCGTAAATTTCACTAGGTGCCTTTAAAGGATCCGGCAAAATTCCGCGGCCTCCAGTACCATATTCATCTTGAAAATCATCATACTTTGCATTTACACGATCAAAACTAACACCGCTGGTCAGTTCTACTTGCAATTTTCCTTTGCTTCCTTTTTTAGTCGTAATTAGTATTACCCCGTTTAAAGCTCTCGAACCGTACAAAGCTGATGCAGCTGCGCCTTTTAATACAGTCAGACTCTCAATATCATTCGGGTTAATGCTCGAAAGACCGTCACCGTTATCTCTTCCGTCAAACCATTTACTGGCTGCGGCATTGTCATTATTCAAACCTGAGTTATCAATTGGCACTCCATCTACAATATAAAGCGGCTGGTTACTCTCGCCTATACTAGAAATACCTCTAATAATAACTCTGGCACTCCCTCCTACTCCTGTCGAAGGCATCGAAACATCAACTCCGGCAATTTTACCTGAAAGCGACGATGCTACATTTGTTGTAATCACTTTATTAAGCTGATCTCCTTTAATATCCTGAACCGCATAACCCAGTTCTTTCTTCTGTCTCTTAATACCTAACGCAGTCACTACAACTTCATTTAGGTTTTGTGTATCTTCTGCCAATACAACATTTACTGTAGTTGATTCGCCTACAGTGGCAGTCTTGGTTTTAATACCGATATACGAAAACACAAGAACATCTCCTGCAGATGCTTGTATCGTATATTTTCCGTCATAATCAGATTGGGCGGTTGTTTTCCCTCCTTGAATTACAATACTTACTCCTGGCAGCGGCAATCCGTTTTGATCGCTCACTAAACCTTTGATTGTTTTTACTTGGGCAAGCGTGACCTGCGCAGTAAACACAAACATAAAGATTAACATAATTTGTTTCATTTTAACATGGTTTTGTTGGTTAAGCGATAAATCTATTGTTAAAATTAACATAAATAAAACATTTTAAACAAACAGCACAAAACCTTAAACCAACGACACAAAACAATCAATAATACGTTTTACGAAAACGATATCCCAAATAGATAATATAAATTTTACCTTTTTTTACAAAATTTTATTCAAAAGAATTGCGTTTTACCCAGTAATTGTTTAAAGTTGCACAATATTTATAAGTAAAAGAATACCTAATAACAAATTGCAAAAGTAAAGTTGACTGAAATCCAAAAATTAAAATTTGACATTAAGCTTAAAAACCACGTTTGGTTTTGGGGCAGCTATTTCACTCTTAACTTTTTACGATGGGGAGCTTACTTTAATGATTATCCTTACTCCTTCAAATCAAACCTGATTGAGTTCTCTTTGCATATCCCACTTGTCTATTTTAATCTTTTTGTTTTAGTACCACGTTATGTATTAAAGCAGAAATATATTACATATACAATTTCGCTGATCATAAGTTTATTTTGCATCTATTTACTAAAAACAGCTCTTACCTATTATATTATATCAGAAAACATCTGGCCTGAGGCGAATAGAGAATATCATCCTTTCGAAATCAACCATATTGTTGCCGTTTGCATTGGCGAATTGTACGTTCTTGCCATGGCATCATCCGTTTACCTTACACTAACGTGGTTAAGAGAGAGAGAAAGAAACAGATCTTTGAGAGAAAATCAGTTTAAAATCAAACTAAAGTATCTTGAAAATCAAATCCAGCCGCATTTCTTTTTCAACACCCTAAACAATCTCTATGCATTGTCATTAGAATCTTCTGATAAGGTTCCGGATGTAATTATAAAACTATCAAATTTGATGGAATATGTTTTATATGATGTAAAAGGAACCAAATTTGTTCCATTAATTAAAGAAATTGATTATATTCAAAATTATATCGAAATTGAGAAGTTACGCTTTGATAATGTAGAAGTTACAGTAAACTTAGAATCTAATATCGATGACATTATAGTACCTCCTCTAATATTCATTTCATTGGTCGAAAATGCCTTTAAACACGGGAGTATAAACAACAATAACTTAAAAATTAAAATCAATTGTAAGATTATCGATAATAAAATATTGGATTTTGAAATCTTAAATAATTTTGTAAATTCACAAAATTTAAATACCAAAGGCGGAATTGGCTTAGTAAATACCAAAAAAAGATTAAAATTAATTTACAAAAACGATTTCAGTTTAAAAAATACCACTAAATTAAACTACTATATAATCCGTTTGCAAATACCTATTAATAATGAAGATTAAATGCGTGTTGATTGATGATGAGCCATTAGCGATCAAAGTCCTGCAAAATTATTTTACAAATTTTACAGATTTTGAGGTAATTGGTACATTCAATAATTCTTTAGAAGCGCTTGATTTTATAAACAGTACTGCTGTGGATGCCGTGTTTCTGGACATTAATATGCCTATGATGACAGGTTTTGAACTTATTAGCTTAATAGAAAACAAAACAAAAGTCATTATTACCACTGCCTTCAGGGAGTTTGCAGCAGAAAGCTATGATCTTGATGTTCTGGATTATTTAGTAAAACCAATTCCATTACCGCGTTTTATAAAATGTATCAATAAAATCACTACTGAATACAATGTAAAAAACAATATCAAGGTTGAAACCACAAAAGGCGATTCTCATATTTTTATCAAAGTCGATAAAAAAATGATGAAAATTAACATTGAAGAAATCCTATTTGTTGAGGGCATGAAGGAATATATAAAAGTTGTCACGCCTGATAAAACTTACATTACCCATAAATCATTGACATCTTTGTCTGAAGAATTACCTGCAGATCGCTTTTTACGCATTCATAAATCGTATGTAATTGCGCTAAATAAGGTAAAATCTATCGAAGGAAACCGTATTCAGATACAATCTTACACCATTCCTATTGGCAGAAATTACAGTAAAGAGGTAAAAAATAAAATTCTTGAATAAACTTTAACTTTTAAATTCATTTTCTAAGTCGGTAAAAATTAACACTTTGTTGAAAAAATGACGTCGTTCGTTTAAATTTAACATTATTTGTGCCTTTTTATTTTTTTTTGATATACTTAACAAATATATTTACGGTCTTCAAAAAACAATAAAATAAAAAATTAACCTCTTAAATTATGAGTTCAGAAAATGTTCAAACCAAATGGGGACAGTTTATCTCGTTGATAATTGTTTTCTTCTTTTGGGGTTTTGTTGGTTCTGCCAATGATATCCTGATTCCGGTATTCAAAAAAGTTTTTACTTTATCTCAAGTACAATCACAATTAGTAGCCTGGGCATTTTACGCCGCATACTTCGTAGGGTCTGTGATTTTCTTTTTAGTATCTACAAAAGTAGATGTTTTACAAAAATTTGGATACAAAAAAACCCTTTCTGCTGGTTTACTTCTTTCAGCAGTTGGATCATTCTTATTTATTCCTGCCGCAACAATGGAAAGCTTTCCATTCTTCTTAACAGCTTTATTTACTGTAGGTTTAGGATTTTCAATCCAGCAAATTGTAGCGAATCCACTTGCAATTAAAATGGGAAGCCCTCAAACAGGAGCTCACCGTTTGACTTTAGCAGGAGGTATTAATTCTTTTGGAACAACAATTGGAGCTATTTTATTAGGAATTGCTTTGTTTGGAATGGGAGATAACAAAAACACATCACTTTCATTAGAAGATATCAAACTACCTTTTATTATCCTTGGACTTGCTTTTATCGCAGTTGCCATTTTCATGAACTTCTCTAAAATCGAAGATCCTGCAAAAGAAGAGGAAGAAGTAGTGAAGGTAGCTCACGAAAAATTCAAAATATCTGACTACCCTCAACTATACCTGGGAATGTTAGGAATCTTCATTTACGTTGGAACTGAAGTTACAATTATCAGTAACTTACCCGCTTTATTGCATACCGCTGAATTTGGTAATGTTTTAGAAGATGCCATAGCGCCATTTATTGCACTTTATTGGGGAAGCTTAATGATAGGCCGTTGGAATGGTGGTGCAAACGTTTTCAACACTTCTAACTTAGTAAACACAGCATTAAAATTCATTGTACCGGCAGTAGCTTTTGGAGTTATTATTGGCGCCAACATTTTTGCTGCTCACGATGTTTCTGCATTCTATATTTATCCACTTTGGATTTTATTGTTTATCGCCGTAAGTTTTGTAGGTGGTAAAAATGCCGGAAAAACGTTAATGCTTTTCGGAATATCAGGATTATTAATGATGGTTGCAGGATTGGTTTGGCCAGATCCTTCAATTGCTAAATTCTTCTTTATCTCCGGAGGTTTATTCTTATCTATTATGTGGCCGTCGATCTTCGATTTAGCGATTGCAGGTTTAGGTAAAAATACAGGAAAAGCATCTTCATTTTTAATTATGATGATTCTTGGAGGAGGAGTTATTCCTTTGATTCAAGGTAGTATTTGCGACTTTGATCTTACCAGTCCAGGAGGAATCTTCGGAATCACATGGACACATTTCTCTTATGTTATTCCACTTCTTGGATTTGCTTATTTAGGATTTTACGGTTTCTATTGCCCAAAAATCTTAAAAAGACAAGGAATTGATCATAACATTCAAAGCGAAGGCGGAGGTCACTAAGCCAAATCATAAAAACAAAAAAAATCCCAAATTCCAATTTTATCGATTGGAATTTGGGATTTTTTTATTTGCAACTTTATCTTTTCCTAAACCCTACCGGTTTTTAAAACCTGTAGGGTTCCTATACGTCAAATCAAAACCTTTGAACCTTTATACCTTTGCATCTTTGAGCCTCTACTTAGCATTTATAACATTTTCCAGATTCTTCTTGAATACTGCTTTATTTTGCGCTGACAACGTATAAACAACATCTTTATCAGCATGTACTATCACTTTGTCTATATTAGCTTCTAAAAGAGCTTTTGGGTCTTTTATTTTCAAAGTGCAGGCACCATCGAAAAAACCATCATCTTCGATAATTTTTTTCGCCTCGATAATAGTTCCGTCATTTAAAACTGCTGAAATTGTCATCGTCTTATTCAGTGTATTAGAGTAAAACCCATCCATGACCAATAATAATCGATATGAATTTTTCAATTCAGGCCCTTTAAACTCATGGCGTGTAATGTTATACCGCAAACCTTTTGCCAGCGTTTGAAATTGCACAGAACAATCCAGTTCAAAACTGGCCACATCACCTGCTTCATTAACCTGTTTTACAATTTTAGCAACCTGAGCATTAGCCACCATATTTCCAATCAAAAACACGAAAATCAAAATACTTTTTTTCATATACATTTCTTTTTGAGACATATAAATGTAAAAAAAAATCGCCACCTTATTTAAAAGATGACGATTTTTAAATTTTAAATACCTGAGTATTACTTATTTCCTTTTTCGAAATCAGCTACAAATTGAGCCAATCCAATATCAGTTAATGGGTGTTTCAACAACCCGTAAATTGCAGAAAGAGGTCCCGTCATAACATCAGCACCAATTTTAGCACAATTTACAATATGCATTGTATGACGCACAGAAGCAGCTAAAATTTGAGTTTCATAACCATAGTTATCATAAATCAATCTAATTTCTTCGATCAAATTCAAACCATCAGTTGATATATCATCTAAACGACCAATAAAAGGAGAAACATAAGTAGCTCCTGCTTTTGCAGCCAATAAAGCCTGACCAGCAGAAAATACTAATGTAACGTTTGTCTTAATTCCTTTATCAGAGAAATATTTTGCAGCCATTACACCTTCTTTAGTCATAGGCAATTTAACTACGATCTGATCATGCAATTCAGCCAATTCTTCACCTTCTTTGATCATTCCATCATAATCAAGCGCATTAACTTCAGCACTAACATCTCCTTCAACAAGATTGCAAATATCAACATAGTGCTTTAAAATGTTGTTTTTTCCGGTAATTCCTTCTTTTGCCATCAATGACGGGTTAGTTGTTACACCATCTAAAACACCTAAAGCCTGTGCTTCTTTAATCTGAGCTAAATTAGCTGTGTCAATAAAAAATTTCATAATTATATCTATTTAATTGTGTTCCTCTTTTGGGCGTGTTCGCCGCGGCGAATCGGGCTTTCGCCTTTATCTTTTGTTCCGTTTCACTTCACAAAAGGATACCGCCTCTATCTCTCACGCAAAATTCCGTGCAAAATTACAATTTATAATTTCCATAAAATAAAAAACTAAAGAAAAATTCTAAATATCAAGATTCAACCACATTATTTCTATAAGATGAAACTAATTTTATTTTTTGTACTTTTAAACAATAAAATTCCCAATAAAAAAGTGCTAGAAGATAACTTCAAACAAGATATAATTAATATCGAGAACATTACAATTGTTCCTAATCTACTTAATGTTATTTGCCAAACTACCGGAATGGGTTTTGCAGCAGTAGCAAGAGTAACAGAGGATCGATGGATTACTTGCAGCGTACAGGACAATGTTAATTTTGGTTTAAACCAGGAGACGAATTAAAAATAAAAACAACGATTTGTAACGAAATCAGACAAAATCCTAAACCTGTAATAATCGATAATGTAAGCAAAGATCCTGATTATCACGATCACCATACTCCCGCAATGTACAAATTGCAAAGCTATATTTCTGTACCAATAATACGTCAGGATGGAAGCTTTTTTGGAACATTATGTGCAATTGACCCAAAACCAAACAGCTTAAAAGAATTCAAAATTAGCGAAATGTTCAATTTATTCGCTGAGCTTATTTCGTTTCACCTTACGGCAGTAGAACAGTCAGCAGAAAACAAACTGATTCTAAAAGAAAAAACACATCTTCTTGAAAAAACAGTCGATGAAAAAAAAGGCATTGAGAAAAAGCTAATCCAAAAGAATATTTCATTAGAAAAAATGAACAGCGAGCTCGAAGCTTTCAACTACATTTCAAGTCACGATTTACAAGAGCCTCTAAGAAAAATTCAGCTATTTACAGATACAATTGAGCGCGAAGAAGCCTGTAATTTATCAGAAAAAGGGAAAGCAGCATTTCACAAAATCAAGTCTTCAGCTTTTAGGATGCAAAATTTAATCAATGATCTTTTGATTTATTCTAAAACAAAATTTGATGATAGAAAGTTCGAACTAAAAGACTTAAATGTTATCGCTAAAGATGTTATTGAAGATCTTACAAATGAGTTTGAAAATAAAAATGTAACTTTTGATATACAAGAATTAGGAAAACTCTCTGTAATAGAATTTCAATTCAGGCAATTACTTTATAACCTAATCAATAATTCATTAAAATTTGCAAGTCCGGACCGCAATTTAATCATCACGGTATCAGCAAAAATTACAAACGGTGAATTAGAAAAACTTTCACCGCTTACCAAATATTATAAAATAACCATTGCAGACAACGGTATTGGATTTGATCCGTCGTACAGCGATAAAATATTTGGACTTTTCCAGGCTCTACACACAAAACCCCTGAAAAGTACCGGAATTGGGCTCACAATAGTAAAACGAATTGTAGAAAATCACAACGGATTTATCAAGGCTGAAGGGATCCTGAATCAAGGAGCAAAATTCGAGATCTTTATTCCAGTAGAATAGATTCGAATTTTGCTCTCAGATTGTATTGTTACAATTTATAATGATTCATTAACATATTTTCATATACTTTATCAGGAAGAGCACGTTTTAAGACAATCGAAAACTTTTGCATGAAAGCCCCCACTTTATAATGCACGTTTGGCTTTTTTTGCTGCATGATCTTATAAATAAATTCAGCCATTTCAGTAGGATTACTTCCCGCATCGACATGCTCATTCATTGTTGCAAGCGTTTCTCCATATACTTTTTCGTAGGCAGAACCTTTTACAACCGGCGCGTGATAACGTCCTGATGCAATATTTGTTGCAAAATCTCCAGGCGCCACATTCGTAATTTCGATTCCAAATGACTTTACTTCCATACGCAAAGCTTCTGTAATCAATTCCAAAGCTCCTTTTGATGCAGAGTAAACACTGCGATATGGCAATCCCATATAAGCAGCAATCGAAGTAATATTAATAATCAAACCAGATTTCTGCTCACGCATTTGTGGCAAAACAGCCTTCATTACTTCAATAGGTCCAAAAAAATTAGTCTCGAAATTATTTTTAATTTCTTCCATCGGAATTTCTTCCAAAGGTCCGGTAATTCCAACACCTGCATTATTAATCACCACATCTAATCGACCTGAATTTGCAATAATTTTATTTACGGCCAACTTTATCGATTCGGCATTGCGAACATCCAAAGCAACCAACGGGAAAATTGAATTGAGTACTTTCTCAGGATTTCTGCTTGTTCCGTATACTATGAAACCTTTTTTATGTAAAAATTCTCCAATTGATTTTCCAATCCCAGAAGATCCTCCGGTTATTAAAACGACTTTGCTCATTGCAAGTTAGATGTTAAATGTTATTAGGTAAAAAATTAATGTTTTTTTTATTGCGGTCAAATATACAAAACAATGACTATTTTTTTAAACGATAAACTACGGCCTTATTAATGATCAAGCCAATATTTAAATTCAAGTTTTGATTCTAATTCTTTTATCATTGTTGAATCCTTTACTTCTTTAGAAAAATCAACACTAATCTTATCAGGATCTATTGTTGAATATTGTACTACGAAATATTTATTTAATTTAAATGTAGAACTATCAGGACAAGCACCTGCTCTATTTCGGTATAATTTATCATTTACATAATATTTTACATACGCATCACTAGTTTTTCCTGTTGGCCTACATAAAGTATATCTACAAATAGTCTCACCAGGATATTCTCTGATTTCTTTTTTATAATTTTTTCCTTTAACAACAAGATAAATCAATCCAAAAAATAAAAAGACAAAAAATAGTTTCGAAAATTTTTCTTTCATTAATTAAAGAATTTCAGGCGTAAACGAATAATACATTATAATCTTAGAACTAATTTGTTTATAAACATTTTCCAGATACGTTCCCAGGGTTAAAACCTCGGGCTAAGACTGAAATACAACAAAAATATAGAAATTAGAGCTCTATCTTCTCACATTTCACTAATAACACTTCAAATTCAAAACATCCAAAAATAAAAAAATCCTCCATAAGGAAGACTACTTTTCAATTAATTATAAAAAAAAATCCCGAAAGATCGGGAATAAAAAAAAATGGCAAGCGACCTACATCGCACCGCTCAACCACGTACCCTTGCTATGTTCCCATCCTGGGGGAGTCTGCAGGAGCTGGTCGTGTAGGACTTGCCGGTGCAAATATACAATCTTTTTATATTTTTGCAAGACCTTTGTTGCTATAAAAATATCGTCGTATATTGGCTTATTCAAATTTTTAACTATGAAAAAATATAACTTCCTAACTGTCATTTTATTAGGAATCACATTAATTGGATGTGGAGATAAAAATAAAGCTGAAAATTCTTTATTTAATATTGATGATTCTGCTTTTCCGGCTCATTTTACACAACAAGAATCAATTTCTATTGGAATTTTGAACCCAAATTCGAAAGAAATCGACAGCATTGCATACTTTGTCAACGACAAAAAAGTGGGAAGCACAAAAGGTGCTCAAAAATTTAATTTCGCATTAAAAGATCAAAAATTAGGATATCAATACTTAAAAGCTTCAGTTTATTTTGGATCTGCTTCTTCTGATGCAACCAAAAGAATCGAATTAGTTTCTAATATTGAAGCTAAACCTTTAAAATATAAAATAGTCAATACTTACCCTCACGATAAAAAATCTTTTACTGAAGGTTTAGAGTTCTATAAGGATACTTTGTATGAAAGCACAGGACAAGAAGGCGCTTCTTACTTAAGAAAATACGATTATAAAACAGGAAAAATCTACAAACAAATTGATCTTGACAAAAAATATTTTGGTGAAGGAATTACTTTTATCAACGGAAAATTGTTTCAGTTGACGTGGCAAAACAAAACCGGTTTCATTTATGATGCAAACACATTAAAATTAGAAAAAACATTTGCTTACGATAAAGACATTGAAGGCTGGGGAATGACAAATGATGGAAAATACATCTATCAGACTGATAAAACAGAGAAAATCTGGAAAATGGATCCGGCAACTCAAAAAATGGTAGATTATATCAATGTATACTCAGGAACGTCAAAAATTAAAGCAATCAATGAATTAGAATGGATTAACGGAAAGATTTACACCAATGTTTGGTTTAAAGATGCGATTGCAGTTGTAAATCCAACATCCGGAGCGGTTGAAGGAATTCTGGACATGTCAGGTTTACGCAAATTGATGCCGGATGTAACCAAAGATGATGTTTTAAACGGTATTGCTTACAATCCTAAAACAAAAACAATCTTTGTAACAGGAAAAAACTGGAGTAAAATGTTCGAAATAACAGTTTCAGAATAAAAGTTAAAAGGAAATATTCAATTTTTTTTAATTTCAAATTCCAATATTAAACACGAATTTCACAGATTTCACGGATTAGCTCGTGATAATTTGTGAAATTTGTGTTTTAATCTAATAGCTAAATATCAAAAAAGTCTTTTCTCTAATACAACTAAATTCATATAATGATTACTCTCATCAAAAACATAAAAGAATTACTTCAGGTTCGTGAAACTTCTGTCCCTAAAGTTTCAGGGGCCGAAATGGCAGTTCTTCCTTCTATAAAAAATGCATTTTTAATTATAAAAGACAATCTTATCATAGATTTTGGTTCTATGGGAAATCTTCCGGAAATCAAAGCTGACAAAGTTATTGATGCAACAGGAAGAATTGTTTTGCCTTCATGGTGCGACAGTCATACACATATTGTATATGCAGGAAATCGCGAACAGGAATTTGTAGACAGAATCAACGGATTCTCTTATGAAGAAATTGCTAATCGCGGCGGCGGAATTTTAAATTCAGCCAAGAAACTCAACGAAACTTCTGAAGAAGAAATTTATGAGCAATCAAGACTACGCTTAGAAGAAGTCATGCATTTAGGAACCGGAGCTGTCGAAATAAAGTCCGGTTACGGCTTAACAATTGAAGGCGAACTAAAAATGCTGCGTGTTATTAAAAAATTATCTAAAAATTATCCAATTTCAATAAAAGCTACCTTTTTAGGCGCTCATGCTTTTCCGCTTCATTACAAAGACAATAAAGCAGGTTATATCGAAGAAATCATCACTAAAATGCTGCCGGAAATTGCTCAAAACAAATTAGCAGATTACATTGATGTGTTTTGCGAGACTGGTTATTTTTCTGTTGAAGAAACTGAAAAAATAATGGAAGCCGGAATTAAATTCGGCTTAGAACCAAAAATCCATGTAAATCAGTTTAATTCTATTGGAGGAATACAGGCCGGAATTAAATTTAAAGCCCTTTCTGTCGATCATCTCGAAATTATGACACGAGAAGATATCAACGCTTTAAAAAACACAGAAACAATGCCTGTAGCATTACCATCATGTTCTTATTTTTTAAGTATTCCGTACACGCCAGCCAGAGAAATGATAAAAGCAGGCTTACCAATTGCTTTGGCTACAGATTTTAATCCAGGTTCTACTCCGTCCGGAAATATGAATTTTGTAGTGGCAACAGCTTGTATCAAAATGAAAATGACTCCTGAAGAAGCCATTAATGCTGCAACAATAAATGGCGCTTATGCTATGGGAATCTCTGAAACCCACGGAAGCATCACTAAAGGAAAAAAAGCCAATTTAATCCTTACGAAACCTATTTCGTCTTATTATCAGATTCCATATGCTTTTGGCAGTAATCTCATCGAAAGCGTTTTTCTTGAAGGCGAAATCTTAATGTAAAAGACTTTTCAAACAGATTCTAAAAGCAATTAAAGAGATCATCTAATTCCATAAAAAAAGGTCTGCGAAAACTTCGCAGACCTTTAATATTTTAGTGGTATTATTATTCTAAAATACTAGTTTTTACCTTAAGTTAAAACTAGTTTTAGAAACTAATTCATCATTATCAAAAACATTGATAAAATAAGTTCCTTTAGCAAAATCTTTACCTGGTAAATCTTCACTAACATTCACTGTTTTGTTTTCATACTTAACAGTAGTTTTAAAACTATAAGTTAAAGTATTATCACCAAAATTTTCTGTTTTTTTATCTCCTAAAACATTATTTTTAGCATCGATAACTTGTACATAATACGTTTTATCACCTGATTTTGCAATTTGGTTTTCAGCAACAGTAAAACTAATTTTCAAAATATCTGCACGGCTTGCTTTATCAGTTTCAATTTGTTTTCCAGAACTTCTAAGTTTGTAAGCAGAAGTTTTTGTGTTCAAAATTGATAATTTAGCCCCTTTTTCAACAGTTTTTGCTAATTCTTCGTTTTGACCAACTAATACTTCATTGTACTTTTTAGATTCTCCTAAAACTACGATTGTACTATCTCTTTGAGTTGTTAAAACACCATTTTGTTTTTTCAATTCATCATTTTCAGCAACCAGAGTTTTCATTTTACCTTGCATTGCCTGAACCTGAGATCTAAATTTAGATACATCTCCTTTTGATTTATTCAAATCATCCATTAGAGCTACTACTTTATCTCTTTCCTGAATTAATTCATCAGACATAGAAGTATTTTCAGCGATTGCAGCATCATAAGTTGTTTTTAACTCTTGCAGATCTTTCATAACAGATTCTTTCTCTGTTAGAGTTGTTGTAAGTTCAGTTTTTGTAACATCTGAATCAGACGATAATTTAAAAATATACACTAAGCTACCAATCAGTAGGACTGCTAAAACTGCGATTACCGCTTTTAGACTTGAGTTGTTGTTCTTTGGGTTTTCCATATTTAAAATAATTTTCTTTAAAACAAATTTAAGAATTAATATAAGGTTATAACGTAAGTTACTACAATTATATTATTTTTGGAAAATAAAATTTTTTCATGGAGAAATTAATTCCTTTTACTATTAATGATTTAGCAAAAGTCACAAATCATCGCAGTGGTGAAATAAAGTTCGGAGAAAAGATGATTATCATTCCGAAAGGAGTTGATAAAATTAATTTTCTGAAAGAAAGCGAAGCCAAATATGTGCTTTTGGGAATCCCCGAAGATATTGGTGTGCGCGCCAATTACGGAAGGCCCGGAGCAGCATCCGCATGGGAAAGCGCTATAAAAAGTATTGCGAACATCCAGCACAATCGCTTTGCTAAAGGCAGTCAGATTATTGTTTTAGGACAAATTAATGTCACCCAGGAAATGCGTGATGTCGAAAATCTTGATTTCAATGATATTGACGATCGCTCAAAATTGAGCCAGCTTGTTGAAAAAATCGACAAGGAGGTCTCGCATATTATTTTTAATATCGTAAAAGCAGGAAAAATCCCGATCATCATTGGCGGAGGTCACAATAATGCTTACGGAAATATAAAAGGTTCTGCTCTGGCCAAAGGAAAACCAATCAATGCTATTAATTTTGATGCCCATTCAGATTTTAGGATCCTTGAAGGCCGTCATAGCGGAAACGGGTTTTCATATGCGTATGAAGAAGGTTTCTTAAAAAAATATTTCATTTTTGGCTTACATGAAAACTATACTTCAAAAAGTGTTTTGGATATCATCAAAAAACTGGAAGACAGGGTTCGATACAATACTTACGACAGTGTAAATATTCGCAAAGAAAAAGACTTTAACAGAGAAATGGCTTTAGCATTAGAATTTATCAAAACAGATTCTTTTGGTATAGAAATAGATCTGGATGCAATTCCCAATATTGCCAGTAGCGCCATGACAATCAGCGGATTTTCAGTTGAAGAATTACGCCAGTTTATTTCCTTTTTCGGACAACACAGAAACGCGACTTATTTGCATATTTGCGAAGGAGCACCCGATTTGGCAGATTCTCCTAACAATAATTTAATTGGTAAATTGATTGGTTACTTAATCACTGACTTTATAAAAGCAAACAACGAAAAAGAAAAATTGCCATGAAGGTCAACCGGCTTAAAACCTCATATTTTCCAAATAATAGAAGATTCAAATAAACGATTGGTCGAATAAACCTATCTTTGCACAGAATTTTAGTACTTAAAACTAGAATCTTAATACCTAAGATATGTTATTCGAAGATTTATCACTTTCAAAAAGTATACAAAAAGCCGTATTTGAAGAAGGCTACCTTAACCCTACTCCTATTCAGGAACAATCTATCCCGATTGTTTTGGCAGGAAGGGATTTAATTGGTTGCGCACAAACCGGTACAGGAAAAACTGCAGCATTTGCAATCCCAATCATACATCAATTACACCGAATTGTAGGCTCAACAAAAAAAGCTAAAGTAATTCGTGCTCTTATAGTTACTCCAACACGTGAATTAGCGGTTCAGATTGGACAAAGTTTTGATACTTATGCCAAATATACTAACCTGACTCAATTGACGATTTTTGGTGGGGTTTCGCAAAATCCACAGGTAGATGCGTTAAAAAATGGAGTTGATATTCTGGTTGCAACACCAGGAAGATTATTAGACTTACAAAAACAAGGTTTTCTTGATTTAGATCATTTACACACTTTAGTTTTAGACGAAGCAGATCAAATGCTGGACATGGGTTTTATAAACGATGTAAAAAAGATCGTAAAACTAACACCTAAAAACCGTCAGACTTTATTGTTTTCTGCAACAATGCCAATTGCAATTCGCGAATTAGCCGAAATGTTTTTGCAGGATCCTGCAAAAGTCGAAGTTTCTCCGGTTTCATCAACAGCAGAAAACGTTGAACAGCGTGTTTATTTTGTTGAAAAAACAGAAAAGAGAAATTTATTATACCATTTAATAAAAAACGAAGATTTATCGAATGTTTTGGTTTTCTCAAGAACAAAACACGGAGCTGATAATGTTGTAAAAGCACTGAGAAAAAATAATATCGCAGCCGAAGCAATTCACGGCGATAAATCTCAAAATGCAAGACAACGTGTTCTTGATGCTTTCAAAAATAAAGAAGTTGGTGTTCTGGTTGCTACAGATATTGCTGCCCGTGGTATTGACATTGATCAATTACCATTTGTAATCAATTTTGACTTACCAAACATTCCTGAAACTTACGTACACAGAATTGGACGTACAGGACGTGCCGGAAACGGAGGAATTGCAATTTCGTTTTGTAGTAAAGATGAACACGGATATTGGAAAGACATTCAAAAACTTATAAAAGTGGATGTTAAAACCATTACTGATCATCCGTATCAATGGCATGCAGGAAGTCCTGAAGCAGTGGCAGAGAAACCTAAAAATTCAAACCGAAGCAGTGGAGCACATAAATCCAGAAAGTCAGACGCTTCTAAGCAAAATAAAAAACGCTGGTATTAGTATTAGCATACTATTATTGTAAATAGTTCTGAACACGAATTTCACAAATTAGCACAAAGTTTAATAGTTAAAATTAGTTTGAAAAATTAATTTAACGAAAGAATTAGTGGCAATGAATGAAATTCGTGTTTATTTGTTTATACTCAACTCGTTTTTCGCCTCATTTATTAAATAGCTTATAATTTTAAACAATTTAATAGGTTCAAATGGCTTAATAATAATATCATTGATTCCAGACGAAATTGCTTCATCAGTAATTTCATCCTTGTCAAAAGCTGTCAGAGCTACAATAGGCGTTCTTATCCCTTTTAAACGAATTCTTTTAGTAGTTTCAAAACCATTCATCAAAGGCATATTAATATCCATTAAAATAAGATCAAAATCTTCTTTTTCTAATATATCCAAAGCGCCAAAACCATCGTCAACTACTTTACAGATATAATTATTTTTTTCGATGATCTTCTTTGTTACCAATTGATTTATGAGATTATCCTCTACAATTAAAATTCTATAAACTTCATGTGATGTTAAATCAACTTCGATTTCATCAATAATATTTTTTGTTCTCTGAGGATCATATTCAAAAGGAATAACAAACAAAAACGAGGTTCCTTCGCCAACATTACTTTCAAGACTTATTGTACTGCCAAAAAGCCCTAACAATCTTTTTACAATACTCAGGCCTAAACCAGTTCCCTGATAATCCTCGTCATTTCTGCCAACCTGAACAAATTTCTCAAAAATTTTCCCCTGATCTACAATTGCAATCCCAACGCCATTATCTTTTATAAGAAAATCAAGAAAATAGATCTTTCCCTCTACCTTCTGCAGCTTTACAATAATCTCAACTTCTCCATCTTTGGTAAACTTTAATGCATTACTCACTAAATTCATAAGAATTTGTGCAAGCCGCAACTTATCCCCAATTAAATATTCCGGAATCTCAGGATCTATAGTGATTGAAATCTTATTATTATTTTTTTGAGATAAAAAAGAAAGAGAATTTTTGATCATTGTAATTTCATCTGAAATATTAAATGTCAAATTTTCCAATACCACTTTATTCTCTTCAATTTTATTAATCTGGAGAATATCATTTACTAATGACAATAAATAACGCGCTGAAAATTTCAGGGAACTCAAATGCTGGCTTCGGGATAATTCTTTATGTTCTTCAAGCAACATATTAGTAATACCAACAACACCATACAAAGGAGTGCGCAATTCATGGCTTATAGTCGAAATAAACTGAGTTTTGAGCAAAGAGGCTTCTTCTGCAATTTCTTTTGCCTGAAGGAGCTCTAAATTATGTTTTTTCTTGAATTTTATATTTTTTACTAAAGTGATAATTAAAAAGAGAAGAATAAGGGAAATCAGAATAAACAGAACAACTATTATTCTTGATTTTTTAAGACTTTGGTATTGTGAATCTTTTTCATTTTCTATTTTATCTATCTGTCTTTTATATTCATCCAGTTCAAGACTAAAACCGGCACTCGAAGCTTTCTTGAGTTTTTCCTGATTGTACAATTCATCAGTAATTTTATCATATAAAGCGAGGTTTTCATAAGCTTCTTTGTGCCTTTCGTTTTTATTCAAAAACTTCGAATATTCTAAATGAGCGAATGCCAGATCTGATTTCTCTTCACTGTTTTTTCCGGCCCTTATTGCTTTCTTAAAAAAATCATTTGCTGATACATTTTCATTTTTATGACTCATGTACATCCCGTTAAGCATATTAACTACAATACCAGTAGATCTGTCACCGTATTTTTGGATATTATTGCCTACAAATTTCAAATAAGGATATCCTTCTTCGTATTTACCAATATCAAAATAGGCCCAGGCTATATTTACATTTGTAAAATAAACCTGGCTCATGTCATTAATTTTTAAACCGTAAGCAATTGATTTTTTATAGTAACTGATGCCTTTATCAAATTGTTTTTTTTCGAAACAATATATATTCCCTAAATTATTATAAAGACTGTATTTTATAGAATCGTTGTTTGTTTTATTAGCATAAAACAAACCTTTATTATAGAAGAAAATTGCTTTATCAAACTCTGATAATTCACTGTAATTACCAGCAATAATTTTGTATGATTTTGCTATTAAATAATTATTCTTGGCTGCTGTAGCATAATTTAGTGCTACTCTGGAAGTAATTAATGATTTTTCGAAATTGGCTTTCTTATAATCATTCCATGCTTTTTTTACAAGTGCTGTGATTTTCTCATCTGACATGCTTTCAGATTGCGCACTTGCCGAATTGGCGAAACAATTCAGGAGTAAAAACATCAATAAAAAATTCCGCATTTGGGGCATCAATCGGCTAATTTTATCAAATATACACTTAAAAATAAAAAAAAGCTGTATTTCATTAAAAAATACAGCTTTTCTTTATTTGCTTGCTTATTACTTAATATTTCGATATGTTTTTATTTAAAAAACATCGAATATCTTATATATTATCTGAAATAACATCCTGTCCATCCGGAATGTCATCCATATCA
Source organism: Flavobacterium sp. NPDC079362 (assembly GCF_050267765.1). Taxonomy (NCBI): domain Bacteria; kingdom Pseudomonadati; phylum Bacteroidota; class Flavobacteriia; order Flavobacteriales; family Flavobacteriaceae; genus Flavobacterium; species Flavobacterium sp. NPDC079362. Next base: position 28,856 of record NZ_JBNNFM010000028.1, read on the forward strand.
TTATCATTTTCCCATTGCCCAACAACAGAAGTTGCCAATGCATTCCCTAATACGTTTGTAGCACTCCTGAACATATCACAAAAGTGATCTATTGGCAAAATCAGGGCAATTCCTTCTACAGGAATTTTAAACATTCCACAAGTAGCCGCTACAACTACCAAACTTGCTCTTGGTACTCCGGCAATTCCTTTACTGGTTAACATTAAAACCAGAAGCATAACCATTTGAGTTCCCAAATCTAAATGCACACCATAAAACTGAGCAATAAAAATACTTGCAAAGGTCATGTACATCATACTTCCGTCAAGATTAAATGAATATCCCAGCGGTAACATAAAAGATACAATTTTATTTTTTACACCAAAATCTTCTAATTCTTCTGTTAATTTTGGAAAAACAGCTTCACTGCTCGTTGTTCCAAAAGCAATTGCTACAGGTCCAACAATACGGCGTAACAACTCTGTCATTCTTCCTTTCAGGAAAATATAACCTACCAGAATTAAAACTACCCAAAGCGTACTTATTCCAATTAAAAACGATCCGAAAAATTTAAAATAGGTAATCAATAACTCTTCTGCATCCCGTATTGCAAATACTCCGGCAATTGCTCCAAAAACTCCAATTGGAGCGAAGTTCATCACATAATTTACCATTTTTAAAACGATATGCGATATTTTATCAAAAGCATTAATAACCGGCTTCACAGTACTTCCTAACGAAGCTGCAGCCAATCCAAAAAATATTGCGAATATAACGATCTGCAAAATCTCATTAGTCGCCATTGCCTCAAAAATACTTTTAGGAACAATGTGTTCAATAAAATTTTCAAAAGACAATATTTTTGTTTTAGCAGTTACCTCAGATGCAGCCGCCATATCTACATGATCTAATTTCAGACCAACTCCCGGCTGTAAGATATTTACATAAAACAATCCTATTAATAATGATATAAAAGAAGCTGTGAAAAACCATCCAAGAGCCTTTCCTCCAATTCTTCCTACTGTTTTTAAATCTCCAAGTTTAGCAATCCCCACAACTAAAGTTGTAAATACTAAAGGAGAAATAATCATTTGTACCAATCGGATAAAAATGGTGGCAAGCATTTTTATTTTATCACTAAATGATTGCGCTGCCTCGGCCGAAATCGAGTTGTGCAATATAATTCCTAAAGTTGCCCCAAGAACCATTGCAATTATAATTTGGCCCGTTAACCCTGAAAGAAATGATTTTTTTTTGGTTTCTTTTACTTGCATTAATTTATTTATTTAGAATTAAAATACCAAGACCCTCACTGTCTTAATTTTTATTAATATGTTTTGTTGATCAAATAAAAATCAGCCAAAACAATTGCGGCCATTGCCTCTACAATAGGCACTGCACGCGGAACAACACACGGATCATGACGGCCTTTTCCGGTCATTGGTGTGATATTACCTTTATTATCTAATGAATCCTGAGTTTGCATAATAGTCGCAACAGGTTTAAAAGCTACTCTAAAGTAGATATCCATACCGTTACTGATTCCTCCCTGAATTCCTCCGGAAAGATTTGTTTTTGTAGTTCCGTCAGGATTGTATAAATCATTATGTTCACTTCCTTTCATTTCAGAACCAGAAAATCCGCTTCCGTATTCAAAACCTTTTACAGCATTTATAGAAAGCATTGCTTTTCCCAGCTCAGCATGTAATTTATCAAAAACAGGTTCGCCTAAACCAACCGGAACATTTTGAATCACGCATGAAACTATTCCACCAACAGTATCTCCCTGTTTACGGATATCACGAATGTATTCCTCCATAATGGCTGCTGATTTTTCATCAGGACAACGAACAGGATTACTTTCTATTTTAGAAAAATCCAAATCCTGATATGGCGTATCTAAATGAATTGGCCCTACAGATGAAACATAAGCATTGATTTTAATTTCAGGTAACATTTGCTTTGCAATTGCACCGGCTACTACTCTGCTTGCTGTTTCTCTCGCTGAGCTTCTTCCGCCACCGCGATAATCACGAAAACCATATTTTTGGTCGTACACATAATCAGCATGACTTGGTCTGTAATTATCTTTTATATGAGAGTAATCATCAGATTTCTGATTGGTGTTCGGGATAATAAAACCTATTGGCGTTCCAGTAGTTTTACCTTCAAAAATTCCGGATAAAAACTGAACTGCATCCGGTTCTTTTCTTTGTGTTACAATTGCTGATTGTCCTGGTTTTCTTCGGGACATTTCAACTTCAATTGCTTCTAAATCAATTTCAATTCCTGATGGACAACCATCGATAATTCCGCCCAAAGCTTCACCATGAGATTCTCCAAATGTTGTAACCTTATATAGGGTGCCGTAGCTATTTCCTGCCATTGTAATTTGTTTTGAGCAAATGTAAGTTTTATGAATTAAATTAAAAAATTTAAAATTAGTATTATTAAGTAAAGGTTAAGTAGTTTAAAAATTACAATTTAATAAAATTGTCGCCAAATTGGTAACCTTTTGATAAAATATAGCTCGCCAGAGTTTCTTTTATTTGTTAAACTTCAAAAAAAGAAAAATTGAAAAAACGAAATGTCGAACTGGTCATTCTCTCAGATGTCCATTTGGGAACTTACGGAAGTCACGCTAAAGAACTAAATAACTATATATCAAGCATTAAACCCAAAACATTAGTCCTGAACGGGGATATTATTGATGCCTGGCAATTTAGAAAATCATACTTCCCAAAAGCACATTTAAGGGTCATTCAAAGAATAATTGGTATGGCTTCCAAGGGTACAAAAGTGTATTATATCACTGGAAATCACGATGAAATTCTTCGAAAATTTAGCGACATGAACATGGGAAATTTTGCTTTGGTCGATAAATTAGTTTTGGAATTAGACGATAAAAAAGCCTGGATTTTTCACGGAGATGTATTCGACGCGTCTGTACAGCACTCTAAATGGATTGCAAAATTGGGCGGATTGGGTTACGATTACTTAATTTTAAGCAATCGATTTGCGAACTGGTGTTTGGCAAAAATTGGGCGTGAACCTTATTCTTTTTCTAAAAAGATTAAAGCAAGCGTTAAAAAAGCAGTCAAATTTATATCAGACTTTGAAACTACTGCCACAGATTTAGCCATCGAGAAAAAATACGATTATGTGATTTGCGGACATATACATGAACCAAAAATTGTAACAAAAGAGAACAAACACGGCTCTACTTTATATCTAAATTCCGGCGATTGGGTAGAAAACCTGACAGCACTGGAATACCATAAAAAACGATGGAAATTATACTCTTACGCTGAAAGTAACTTTACTGAAGAAGAAAACCTTTTTGAAATGGAGGATATTTTAAGTTCTCAGTTAATTTCTTCTATATTAAAAAACAACATCTAAAATTAAAACTGCATTACAGATAAAAAGCTACTTCCTATACTCCTGGTTAGTTTCAAAAATGTGAATTATATAACAATTTTCAAAAATAGTATACGTTTGAAAATTATACGACACAGTACATTTGAAAAAAATTAATAACCATTTTTATGAAAAGAATCATTTTATCTGCCCTTATGCTATTAGGTCTAGCGTTTACGGCTCAATCGCAAGAAATTTCGAAACACGCTTTAGGGATTCGTCTGGGAGACAATAACGGATTTGGGGGAGAGATATCATATCAATTAGGATTAAACCAAAAAAACAGACTGGAATTTGATTTAGGCTGGAGAAACAGCAGTGATGTTGACGCGATTAAAGGTGTTGCTCTTTACCAATGGGTTTGGAACATCGATGGCGGATTTAACTGGTATGCTGGTGTTGGTGGTGGTATCGCTGCTTGGGATCACGATTATTATAACAACAATTTTAAATATAATGACAGCGGAACTTATGTATTCGCAGCCGGAGATATTGGTATAGAATATAGATTTAGCGAAGCTCCTATTACATTATCACTAGATGCAAGACCGGAAATTGGATCAGGATATTATGATGATGACAACTTTGGATTCGATGTAGGATTGGGTGTTAAATTCAGATTCTAAATAAAAAATAATTATAAAAAGAAATCCTGTCGTTTTTAAGCGACAGGATTTCTTTTTTGTTTTCAATCTTGAGAGAAATCGAAGTATTGATTAAGAATGCATTTTAACGCAAAGTGCGCAAAGTTTTTTATATGCTCGATTTTATAAAAAGTAAAGTGCGCAAAGCTTTGTGTCGAAACAGCTTTGCGAACTTTGTGTTTTCTAAGTGTATTATTATAAAAATCTTAGCGCACTTTGCGGTTAAATTCTCAATCTAACCTAAAAAAAGTGCTTATTTAATGATAATCTCTTTTTTAGAATGTATTTTTACTACCGTATAAGGATATGTTATTACCTGCATAACCATAGCATCCGGAGCAGGATTTAGTTCTTTTACTGTAATGATAATATTTTTATCTGTTTCCTCTACTTTTTCAACCTCAATCGAGTAACCTCCGGTATTCTTTTCCCCCATATTCAAAACAACATAGTTCGAATTGCTAATGTCATCATGTTTCATTTTTTCGGCCAGATGAGGATCAGTTTCTAACATTTTGATTTCGTTTGGTTCAGTCAAAATTTCAAAAAACTTGATATTTCCGCCACCGTCAGATTGTTCCGTTAAAACTTCATATAAAGCTTTCGAACCCGAATCTGATGTTTTTTTTACTCCACACGACATCAAAACAAAAACCAATAAAACCGTAAGTACTTTTTTCATTTGTATTTATTTTAATAATCTAGCTTTTATAATCATCGATAGCTCTTTGATACAAAGCTTCGTATTTAGGCAATATGTTTTTGATGTCGAATTTTTTAGCAACCTCTAATGCATTTTCTTTAAACTGATTTAAGACTGCATCATCTTTAAGGATTTTAATTGCATTTGCAGCCATTTCATCCACGTTACCAACATCACTCAAATAACCTGAAAAGCCATCGAAATTAACTTCCGGCAAACCTCCGGAATTACTCGAAATAACAGGAACTCCGCAAGCCATTGCTTCTAAAGCCGCCAAACCAAAACTTTCAGTTTCTGACGGAAGTAAAAACAAATCGGTCATGCATAAAATCTTATCAATTTCATTACTGTTTCCAAAGAAAATTACTTTATCATAAATTCCCAGTTCCATACAAAGAACTTCTGCTTTCTCTTTTTCAGGACCATCCCCAACCATCATAAGTTTAGACGGAATCTCTTTCTGGATATTATAAAAAATCTTAATAATATCCGGAATACGTTTTACTTTTCTAAAGTTACTGATGTGGGTAATGATACGTTCATTTTCCTTCGCCATCACATAACGATGACAAGGTGCCTGAGGATCTTTTGCCATTTTATCCAACTCAATAAAATTCGGGATTACGCGTATTTTATTTTTGATCATAAACAACTTCAAGGTATCGTCTTTCAAACTCTGGGAAACAGAGGTCACATAATCTGATTTATTGATACTAAAAGTCACTGCAGGTTTATAAAAAGGATGATTTCCTACCAATGTAATATCCGTTCCGTGAAGCGTTGTAATCATTGGAAGATTAATTCCCTCGTTCTTCAGCATTTGCTTCGCCATATAACCGGCATACGCATGCGGAATAGCATAATGCACGTGCAAAACCTCAATTTTATACAATTTTACCATATCTACCAATTTGCTTGACAAAGCCAACTCGTAAGGCTGATAATGAAAAAGAGGATATTCAGGAACGTTTACTTCGTGATAATGAACATTAGGATTCAAAAGTGCCAGCCTAACCGGCTGACTATAAGTAATAAAATGGATTTCGTGTCCGCGTCTGGCTAATTCAAGGCCTAGTTCTGTAGCAACTACACCACTACCACCAAATGTCGGATAACAAACTATTGCTATTTTCATGTATTAAATTTAATACTACGAAAGTACTCAAAAATAGCTTTTAATCGAAGTTTTAGATTGTTAGATTTTTGTGAAGATTAGATTTATCAGAGTATTAGATTATTAGACTAACTTAGAATCTTAGACTATCTTAGACATCAGATTACTTAATTTCTAATTCATCGAAAACCAAATAAAAGGCTCAATATTTTAACCAAACTCAAAACTCATATTCATGCTTATTTTCAGGAGCAGAAAAATTAATTTCCAAAAGAACCTTATGTCCCGCTGTCCGCTATATCTTTTCCTTGCTGGCAGCAGCAAGAAAAAGGATATCACTTCCATCGGGGCTAGATAAGAACTCTAGTTTTCATAAGAACTTCAATCCTAAACCCGACAGGTTTTAAAAACCTGTCGGGTTTGTTACGATCTTCCTTTGTCAGAGTTTAAAACCAAGAACGTAAGGAATTTTAAACTTTTTTTGCAAAGATTAATACGTATTTCGCGTAAAACAACCACAATCTTTCATTTCGACGAAGGACAAATCACACTAGAAACTCCGTACAGAAAGATCAATCTTTGTCGAATATTGGATGTGATTTACTGCGTCTGTTCGCTATCGCTCGGGACTCTTCCGTCGAAATGACAAAAAACACACAGATCCGCTTTAAACATAAGCTTTCGACAAAGCTCCTTACGCTCTTGGTTTTAAACTTTGACAAAGGTTTCTACACAAAACGCACGAAACCCGACAGGTTTTAAAAACCTGTCGGGTTTGTTGTGATGGCGGCAATCATACCTTTTCTATATTATATAAATTCCTCTTAGAAAAACCTGCTATGCCAACTATCGGCAGCAGGAACTTCCCAAGACTCATTGTATTCTTCGATATTGTTCACCAGATTATTAAAAACAATCGTATTCTCAGATACTGATTTATCTTTAACCATTTTCTTGAAATCAATTAAAGGTTTGTGTGCGATATGTTCACCTAGTTTAAAAGTCACGTTCATTTTATCTAACAAATCAACGTTGTACTTTTTCTCTAAACTCTGGATAAATTCTACTGAGCTATCAATAGAACATCCTGTAGCCGCCTGCACATCCTGATTGACAGCCAAAATAATGAATCGGTTGTATTTCAGTTCATACGAAGCTTCTAAACTTGTTCCGTGAGCTGCCCAACCTTCAACAAAAGCTTTCAGGTCAGTTTCTATTTCAGAAAATTCTTCCTCAGAAAATTTTCTGTTTGATTGATAAATCCAAATTTTGGACTCACCTGGTAAATCTTCAAAAGGTATATACATTTTTACTTTTGTTTTTCTTGTTTGTTTTTCTTGTTTCAGGTTTCAAAACTTAAAACCTTAGCATCTTAGTAACTTAGAACCTTTTATAAATCTTGCGCATTAGCAATTAACTCAGCAATGTCCATCACTTTCACTTGCCCTTCTTTCTCCTGGTGCTTGATACCATCTGTTAACATTGTATTACAGAACGGACAACCTGCTGCAATAATATCCGGTTGTACTTCAAGAGCGTCTTCTGTACGTAATACGTTTACTTCTTTGTTTCCTGGTTCAGCATCTTTAAACATTTGCGCTCCACCGGCTCCACAACAAAGTCCGTTTGCTTTTGAGCGTTTCATTTCGACTAATTCAACATCCAGTTTTTCGATTAAATCTCTTGGCGCTTCATAAATCTTATTGGCTCTTCCTAAATAACAAGGATCATGAAAAGTAATACGTTTTCCTTTAAACTGACCACCTTCGATGGTTAATCTTCCATCATCCAGTAATGACTTTAAAAACTCTGTATGATGAACTACCTCATACTGACCACCTAATTCAGGATATTCATTTTTTAAAGTATTAAAACAATGCGGACAAGCCGTAACAATTTTTTTAGCTTCATAAGCATTCAAAACCTCGATATTCATCATGGCCTGCATCTGAAACAAAAATTCATTTCCGGCACGTTTTGCAGGATCTCCGGTACAACTCTCTTCTGTACCAAGAACTGCAAAAGAAACATTTGCGCGATTTAAAATTCGCACAAATGCTTTTGTAATTTTTTTTGCTCTATCATCAAAACTTCCCGCACAACCTACCCAAAACAAAACTTCTGGTTGTTTTCCTTCGGCCAGCATTTCTGCCATTGTTGGTACTACTAAACTTTCTGACATGTCTCTTTATTATTAAATCGGTTAATTGTTCATTTGGTTAATCGCTCTCTTGAAAAACCTTTTCCATAACATTAAAAACCGAACTTTTTATTTTTTACAATCGAATAAACGGTTAAATAAATAACTTTTTAAACTATTTTAATTCTCATTTTTCCAATTCAATCTGTCCTGCTGATTGTATTGCCAAGGCGCTCCATTGTTTTCGATATTCGTCATCATCGCATTTAACGGCATTGGAGCAGCACTTTGTTCCATAACCAGATAACGGCGCATATCCATAATAATAGACAACGGGCTAATATTTACGGGACATTCTTCTACACATGCATTACATGATGTACAAGCCCACAATTCTTCGGGAGTAATATAATCGTTTAATAATGTTTTGTTATCCGGAACAAAAACACCTTTATTAGCATCTATATTCTTTCCTACTTCTTGTAAACGATCTCTTGTATCCATCATAATTTTACGAGGAGACAATTTTTTACCGGTTTGATTGGCAGGACATGACGATGTACAACGACCACATTCTGTACAAGTATAAGCGTTTAATAGCTGAACCCAGTTTAAATCCTGAACATCACTGGCTCCAAATTTACTTGGCACAGCATTTTCATCTGCCGGAGCAGCAGCAAACGGATCGGCATTTGGATCCATCATTAATTTTACTTCTTTTGTAACCGATGCTAAATTATCAAACTGTCCTTCCGGATTTAAGTTTGCAAAATAGGTATTTGGAAAAGCCAAAAGAATGTGCAAGTGTTTTGAGAAGTACAAATAGTTCATAAAAACTAAAATACCTGCAATATGCAACCACCAAAAAACCTCAAACAACAATCCAACCAATTCATTTGACAATCCGTTAAACATTGGTGCAATAAATTGACTTATTGGAAAACTTCCTGCTTTATGAAAATGCGAAAATCCTCCGGGAACATTTTGCAGATGTAAATCTGAAGCATTCATCAATAAAAACAAAAGCATCAAAACTGTTTCGAAGTACAGAATGTAATTGGCATCACTTTTAGGAAATCCGTTTAAATCAGGATTAATAAAACGTTTTAACCTGATCACATTTCTTCTGATCCAGAAAACTACAACAGCAAAAATTACAAGTAGTGCCAATATCTCAAAAGAAGCAATCAAAATATCATAAACGACTCCTAAATAAGGAGCAAAAATTCTATGGGTTCCAAATAATCCATCAATAATAATTTCGATTAACTCGATATTAATGATTATAAAACCTACGTATACAAAAATATGAAGTATTCCGGCTACAGGGCGTCTCACCATTTTTGACTGCCCAAGAGCAATCAAAGCCATGTTTTTCCAACGTGCTTTAGAATTATCTTTTCGATTTACATCTACTCCTAAATTGATGTTTCGGATGATTTTTTTTACGCTCGATGCAAAAAAACCGAAACCAATTATAAGGAGGATAGCGAATAAAATATTATCTAAATAACTCATCTAATTATTTTTTAGTAGTTGAATCTGCTTCTTCTGCCGGTGCCACATATGGCTTATTTTTCTTTCCAAAAAGAGAAACATTTACGTAACGAGTTGGGTACAAACGAACGTCTTGCAATAACAGCTCTAACTCTTTTGAAGTTTTAGCAAGATTATTATACAAAGCATCATCATTTAATAATTTACCTGCAGTACCTTTTCCTGAGTTTAAGTTACTCATAATACCATCTACTTTAGCTAAAGTCTGGTTTAGGTTTCTAACTGTTTTTCCTAAATCGGCTTTGCTTAAAGAATCAGATATCTTATTGAAGTTACTTGACATTTTATTAAAGTTTGTCACTACTCCATTAATCTGACCTTTATTTGTATCCAAGATAGAATTAAGAGTTCCGGAAGCTCTGTGAAACTGCTCCATAGTCTGACTTAATTCTCCTAATGATTTTTTCAGGTCTTCTTGTCCTTTTTTATCCAGAACATTATTTAATCCGGAAACAAGTGTATTGATATTAAGCAGCATTAAATCTAATTTTTGCTGAATAGGCTCAATTTTACCTCCTAACGATTCTGTTAAGCCAAGCTCAACAACAGACTCAAGTGTCTGACCATCTACAGCAGGATCTTTATCCGCAAGATTAGGCATAATCTTTATTTGTTTTCCGCCAATTAAACTTGGAGAATATAAAGCTGCTTTACTTGTTTTAGAAATTGGAAAATCTGTTTTTAACTGAAGTTCAACTAATAACTTACCGGTTACTTCATTGATTTTGATTTTACTTACTTTACCTATTGTAAGACCATTTATAGTAACGGGTGCTGATGCTGACAAATCTTCAACATTATCATATTCTACATATAATGTCTGGTAATTTGTAAAAAGGTCTTTGCCTTTTAAAAAACTATAGCCCCAAATAAATAATAAAATCGACGCGATGACTAAAATAGCCGTTTTAATTTCTCTTGTTAGTTTCAAAATTCTTAGTGTTTTGTACAAAATTAATATAAATATTCGAACAAAAGGCTATTATTTAATCGCCTCTTGAATACTGATTTTTTCTCCGTCTTTATTTGCAATTAAAAAAGCAGCTCCATATCCTTTATCTTTAGCTTCTTCCAAATATTTTTTGGCAGTTGCATAATCCGAAGTTTCCTGATAGAAATATTTATAAATATTGTTTTCATACAACATTGTTACATTTTTCAGGCCTTTGAAGTTTTTAGGTTCCAGTGGTGTTTTTTTAATGCTGGCAATAAGCTGTACTTTAAAGAAAACTCCTTTTGGGGCATTCTTGGCAACTGCAGCACTTTCGACAATTTTATTTTTTACGGGGGTCGAAGTATCTTTTACCGGTCTCGCATCTATAGATTCGTTAGATCCGTTACCAAAGTACTCTCTTTTATAACTAATAATTGCTTCGGCAACGGCTTTTGCAATATCATTTTGTCCTTCTTCTGAATTTAGAATATTTCCTTCTGTAGGATTAGAAATAAATCCGGTTTCTACTAAAACTCTTGGCATATAAGCTTTATGAAGTACCATAAATGGCGCTTGTTTCACTCCGCCTTGTCTTAATTTTTTTCCCAGTTTTTCAAAATTATCTTCGATTTTACTTGCTAAAGAAATACTATTGTCTAAATATTCTTCTTGCATCATAGTAATTCCAATCATAGATTCAGGCGAATTAGGATCGTAACCTTCATATTTACGTTTATAATCTTTCTCAAGGGTAATTACGGAGTTCTCTTTTTTCGCCGCTTCAAGATTCGATGCCACTTTACTTAAACCCATTACATAAGTCTCAGTTCCGTCAGCAGCAGTATTTTTATTTGCATTACAGTGAATAGAAACAAAAATATTAGAATTGGCTCTGTTGGCAATATTCGCTCTTTCGACCAAATCGATAAAAACATCGGTTTTGCGGGTATAAATAACATTAACATTTGGGGTCGACTCTAAAATCTTTCCCACTTTTAGAACAATAGCCAAAGCAATATTTTTTTCGATCCGTCCGCTATAAACAGCGCCAAAGTCATGATCTCCATGCCCGGCATCAAGTGTTACCTTAAAAACATTTGATTGGCTGAATGCACAAAAAGACGATATCATTAGAAAAAAAGTAAATATTACTTTAATTTTGTTAAATATATTCATAAATCTAAAAGTTAATTTTAATAAAACGTAACTGCTATAATTTTTACAATTGATTATTTTTGACAAAAAATTATATGTAAGTTTGACATGTCAAAAAACAAGCCATAATTTTACAAAAATAGCATTTAAACCTTTGCATACAAACTTATTTAATATCGTTTTATTATCATTTTTCCTAACATTAGGATGTGGTAATTTATATTCGCAAGAGATAAAAAACAAAAAAAAAGCATTACCAGCTGTAAAACAAACAGATAAACCCAAAACTGTTGTTACAGATGTTGCTCCGCCAATTGTCGTTGACACCATAAAATTGGATACGGTAAAAACTAAAAAGAACTTTCTTGATGCTGTTACCAAGTACAAAGCAAAGGATTATGCCAAGTATGATAAGAAGGCTAAGACGCTTACTTTATACAACGAAGCAGAATTATACTACAAAGATGTCGAATTAAAATCTGGAATTATCGTTTTAAATCTGGAAAAAGATGAAGTTTATGCCGGACGTATAAAAGATTCTGCCGGAGTTTTGACGCAATATCCAAATTTTAAACAAGGCGCGAGTGAAGTTCAGCCTGATTCTATCCGATTTAATTTTAAAACAAAAAAAGCTTTAATTTATAATTCAAGGACTGAACAGGGAGAATTTAAAATAAAGGCTGCGATAACGAAAAAGGAAAATGACTCTGTTTATTTTCTAAAAGGGGCGCGTTTTACAACTTCAAAGGATATTGACAATCCTGAATATTATTTCCAGACGAACAAAGTAAAATTTATTCCGGGTAAAAAAGTAATCACAGGTTTAACCAACATGGTTATTGCAGATGTACCAACTCCTCTTGCCCTGCCTTTTGCCTATTTTCCAATGAGTCAGGAAAAAAGTGTTTCCGGTATTATCATACCTAGTTATAATGACTCTAACACGAGAGGTTTTTCATTGCAGAATATGGGGTATTATTTTGCTTTGAGCGAGAATTACGATTTAACTGTTCTGGGAGATTATTATACGAATGGTAGTTATGCCATGCGCTTTGAATCCGCATATGCAGAAAGATATAAATACAGAGGAAATATAAACGTTCGTTTTGAAAATTTGATCAACAGTGAGCGTGGTTATCCTGATTACAGCAAACAATCTATTTATAATATCCAGTGGTCACATTCTAAAGACACTAAGTCGAATCCTAATTCAAGTTTTTCTGCTTCTGTGAATATGGGTAGTAGTAAATATTTTAAGCGATCTATTAATCAGGCGAACATTGGGTCTAATCTAAATAATACTTTAAGTTCATCTATTTCCTATAATAAAACTTTTAATACAATACCGCAAGCCCGTATCTCATTAACGGCAACGCACCAACAAAACACTCAAACAGAAGAGATCCTGATGACATTACCGGCTTTACAAGCAAGTGTTGATCGTGTATATCCGTTTGTTGGAAAAGACGGTGTTAAAAAAGGATTTATAAAAAACATCAACTTACAATATAACTTAAGTGGTAAAAACAATTTTAAAACAACAGATTCATTGTTTTTCAAACCACAAATGTTCAGAGATGCTCAAATAGGAATGCAACACAGTATTCCGATTAGTACAAACTTTAAAGTATTTAAATATTTTAGTGCAGGAGCATCGACTAACTATCAGGAAACATGGGTAACCAAAACTATTGATAAAAATTACGACAATTCTCAGGGTAAAGTCGTAGACAATGTTGTTAATGGATTTGATGCCTACAGAACTTATAATTTCAGCACCAACCTGGGAACTACAATTTACGGTACTTTCAATTTTGGAGAAGATAAAAGAATTCAGTCTATTCGTCACGTCATGCGTCCGACTGTAACTTATGCTTACACACCAAGTTTCGACCAGTATTACAACAATTATACTGTTGATGCTTCAGGAAAAATCTCTACATATTCAAGATTCGATGGTGGTATTTTTGGAGCTCCGGGTAAAAGCAACTCAAACATTGTATCATTTGCTTTAAGCAACACGTTTGAGGCAAAAGTAAGAGACAGAGACAGCACAAAGACGGAACCTAAGAAAATTATGCTGTTGAACAATTTAAACTTCAGTACAAGTTATAATTTTAATGCTGACGGAAAAGAAACTTTAGCCTGGCAACCTGTTCTTGTAAGCGGTGGAACTCAGTTTTTTGATAATAAAATGAATGTCAATTTTGGGGCAACACTGGATCCTTACGCTATAGATAATGGCGGAAAAAGAATTAGTACTTACAACATCGATAATGGCGGAAGTTTGTTCAGAATGACTAGTGCAAACGTGACTTTAAATTATTCTTTCTCGAATAAGGGAACCGGAAAAGATCAGGATAACAAACAAAGTGAGCGGAATGGTGGTCGAAAGGATGATTTGTTTGGAACAAATACGGACTTGAATGACAGTCGAAACAGCCAGTTTGCAAATGAAAAGGATGATGATACAGATGTTATAACGGAGTTTTTTAACTCTAAGATTCCTTGGGATATGACAATGGCGTATTCCTTAACGTATTCAAATGTAAACAGGGAAAATAAAATCACAGGAAACTCTATTATGATATCTGCCAATATGGATATTACCCCAAAATGGAAGGGCGGAATTTCAACTGGTTATGATTTAGTACAAAAGGGTGTTACTTTTACCCAATTTCGTTTTGAGCGAGATTTATTAAGCTGGAGAATGGCTTTTAACTGGAGTCCTCTGGGTGTAAACGCCAACTGGAATTTCTTTATCGGAATCAAATCGGGAATGCTTAGTGATATTAAATGGAATAAACGCAGTACGTCTAATCGCTAATATCTCTCTTTTAAACATACACTATTCTTGTATTCGATTATCAAAAAAATTAAGTTTAGAGATTTAATCTTAATTTCATTATTTTAAATCACAATTCTTTATTTGAGAATTTTAAAACTATTATTATGAAAAAAATCATTTTTACAGACAAAGCTCCAGCACCAATTGGCCCATACAACCAAGCTGTTTTATCAGGAAATACACTTTATGCTTCTGGTCAGATTGCAATAAATCCTGCCTCAGGAGAAATTATTACTGATAATATCAATGATGAAACAACACAGGTAATGCAAAATATTGCTGCGATTCTGGAAGCTGCAAATATGACTTTCGAGAACGTTGTTAAAGCAACTATCTTCATTATGGATATGAATAATTTTGCTGCTATAAACGCCATATATGGTTCTTATTTTGACGAAAAAACGGCTCCTGCACGTGAAACGGTTCAAGTAGCCTGCTTGCCTAAAAATGTAAATGTAGAAATTTCTATAATTGCAGTGCAATAGCATTTAATAACAATTGTGCCGTTGCTTCGTTTGTTGCCAGCGGCACATTATGTACATCGCAAACCCAGAGCAGCATATTTATATCTACTTCATGAGCATGGTTTGTCAGTGGGTCTTTAAAAAAGAAAACGATTTTAATTTTGCCTTCTGCTACTCTGGAAGCAATCTGAGCATCTCCGCCCATCGAACAAGGAAGCATCTTTTTTACCTTAAATCCTGATTTCTCCGCATTTCTTCCCAGTAATCCTGTTGCAATAAGTTTTATTTTATCGTGTTGCAGTGTAACTTCGTTTTTTATTAAAAAATGAATCATATCTGCTTTCTTATTATCATGGGCAATTATCGCAATTAACGTCTTTCTTTTCATGATTTAACAATAAATATAGTACCAAATTTACGTCTAAAAAGCGAACAAACTCACAATAAGACCATGAATATCAAATATTTAAATAAACCACAATAAAAAACAGCAATACTATTATTATGGCGAATTTAAGGCATAAAAAAAACCGTTTCAGTAACGAAACGGTTTTTGAATATATTTAAATAATGTAAATTCTATAATTGCAAAGCGACAGCATTTAGTAACAACTGGGCAGAAGCTTCATTTGTAGCTAATGGTACATTATGTACATCGCAAACACGAATAAGCATATTAATATCGACTTCATGGGCATGGCTCGCCAGAGGGTCTTTAAAAAAGAATACCATCTCTGTTTTACCTTCGGCTACACGCGCAGCAATTTGCGCATCACCTCCCATTGGTCCTGAAAGCATTCTTTTTACCTTAAATCCAGCGTTTACAGCTTTACTTCCGGTAGTTCCTGTTGCGATCAGCTTAATATTTTCCTGAAGAAGAAGAGTTTTGTTTTTATTCAAAAACTGAACCATATCTGCTTTCTTACCATCGTGAGCTATAATAGCAATTTCCATATTTTACTTTTATTATTGATTAGCAACATGATAAGCTATTAAACCATCAATAGGTCTTCTTAAAACATTTCCTAATTGAAGCTCATATTTATCAAATATTTCCTGTAATTCGTCTTTCAGATAAAAAGCAATTGAACCTACAAAATGAACTGGAACTTCTTTGCAGTTATCATATTGTTTGATGTAGTTTTTTACGAAAGATTTCATTCCTTTGAAAATAATTTTTCTACAAAACTCTGTGTCTTTATGTTTGATTAAAAACTTTGCAAAGGTTGCTAAATAAGCATTTGGATTTGGCTCTTTGTATAATTTATTCTTGATATAATCAGGATCTAAATCATACTCTTTTTCAAATTCAACCGCCAATTCTTTAGGCATTTTATTGAAATAATATTTTCTTATTAATTCTTTTCCAAAAACATTTCCACTACAATCATCCATAGCAATATACCCTAATGATTGTACTTTTTGATGCAATACTTTTCCATCAAAATAACTGCAATTAGAACCTGTACCCAAGATACTCACAATTGCTGCTTCTCCTTTTGGAGTAGTGGCATAAACTGCTGCATAAGTATCTTCATGAACTTCTACAATAGCATTCACGAAATATTCCTGGAATATTTGCGAAAGTTCTGTTTTCATTCTGTCAGTTCCACAACCTGCTCCGTAAAAGAACAAATGTGTGGCATTTTTTTTATTTTGTAATATATCGAAACGGTCATTTAATCTTTCGATAATTTCAGGACCGTCAAGAATTTCAGGATTTAACCCTAAAGTTTGTGTGGTGAATAATACTTTTCCATTATCATCAATTGCAATCCAATCGGCTTTAGTAGATCCACTATCAACTATTAATTTCATTTTATTTAGTTTTTGGATTAGGTTTTCTTTAGCTAAATAAAAAGTGTGTTTTTTACATTAATTAAAGAAGTAACAAAATATGAAAAATCCCGTTACTTTGAGATAACGGGACTTTACAAAAATATATAATATTATTTTAAACCTGCGATATGTACAGATAAATCAATTAATTTACTAGAGTACCCGTATTCATTATCGTACCAAGATACTAATTTGAAGAAAGTTGAATTTAAACCGATACCTGCTGTAGCATCAACGATTGAAGTTCTTTTATCAGAGATAAAATCCTGAGATACTACTGCATCTTCAGTATATCCTAAAATACCTTTTAATTCATTTTCAGAAGCTTTCTTTAAAACAGCCATAATTTCTTCGTAAGAAGTTTCTTTAGCTACTTTTACAGTTAAATCTACTACAGAAACGTCAGCAGTAGGAACACGGAAAGACATTCCAGTTAATTTTCCATTCAAAGCAGGAATTACTTTTCCAACCGCTTTTGCAGCTCCTGTAGAAGATGGGATGATGTTGATGCTAGCAGCACGTCCACCTCTCCAGTCTTTTCTAGAAGGACCATCAGCTGTCATTTGAGTTGAAGTTGTTGCGTGAACAGTTGTCATTAAACCTTCAACAATTTCGAAATTATCGTGAATAACTTTAGCTAAGGGAGCTAAACAGTTTGTAGTACATGAAGCATTAGAAACAACAAGATCAGTTGCTTTTGCGCTTTCGTGGTTTACACCCATTACAAACATTGGAGCATCTGCAGACGGAGCAGAAATAATTACTTTTTTAGCACCACCTTTAATGTGCTCATTTGCAGTTTCGATAGTTGTGAAGATACCAGTACATTCTGCAACTACATCAACATCAACTTCGTTCCATTTTAAGTCAGCTGGATTTCTTTCTGCAGTAATACGGATATTTCTTCCGTTTACGAAAAGTTTTCCTTCTTTTACTTCTACAGTTCCGTTGAAACGACCGTGAACTGAATCATATTTTAATAAATAAGCTAGGTGATCAACATCTAATAAGTCGTTGATTGCTACTACTTCTACATTATCTCTATTGAAAGTTTCTCTAAAAACGATTCTTCCGATACGTCCAAATCCGTTTATTCCTAATTTTACTTTTGACATTTTTCTTAATTTTTGCTTTTGTTTTTATTACACTACTTTAAAGTCTAATTTCCTCACAATAAACTTCTTTCCTTTTTAAACTTTTATTTTATGTTGACATGATATCAGATACTCTCAACAATTCTCTATCAATTTCAGACTTTCCTTTGATAGCTTGTTCAAGAGGTGTCAGGGCAACTTTATCTGCCTGAAGACCTACCATATAATTTGACTTACCTTCTATTAAAGATTCTACTGCTTTTACACCTAAACGGCTTGCCAGAACACGATCGAAACAAGATGGAGAACCACCACGCTGCATGTGTCCTAAAACAGATACCCTAACATCATACTCAGGTAAATTAGCCTCAACGTAATCTTTTAATTCGAATACATTTTTACCAATTTTATCTCCCTCAGCAATAACAACTATACTTGATGATTTTCCTGAAGCTTTACTTTTTTGAAGTGAATCAAGTAATCTCTCGAGACCTAAATCTTCTTCAGGAATAAGAATTTCCTCTGCACCTGCACCAATACCAGCATTAAGAGCAATGTGTCCGGCATCTCTACCCATAACCTCTACAAAAAACAGACGGTTGTGTGAACTTGCGGTATCTCTAATTTTATCGATACAATCTACCACTGTATTCAAGGCTGTATCATAACCTAAAGTATGACTTGTACCAAAAATATCATTATCGATTGTACCCGGGATTCCCATTACTGGAAAACCATATTCTGAATTAAAAATTAATCCTCCGGTAAAACTTCCGTCACCTCCTATTACGACCAAAGCATCTACTCCGGCTTTCACAAGATTCTCGTGCGCTTTTTTTCTACCTTCCGGGGTTCTAAACTCAACTGAACGAGCTGATTTCAGGATCGTTCCACCTTTGTTTACAATATTATTTACGCTTCGGGGTCCCATTTCTTTGAAATCTCCTTCGATCATTCCCTGATACCCTCTATAAATTCCTATGCATTCTATATTATGATAAGCACATGTTCGAACAACTGATCGTATTGCGGCATTCATTCCAGGTGAGTCTCCTCCCGATGTCAGAACCCCAACTTTTTTTATTGTTTTTGGCATTATTTAAGTATTAAAGTGTAAAATTAGCAAACATTCACCACTTTCTAGGCGATGTTTATCATTAATTAATAAAATTTGTTAAATTCAAACGTTTTCGTTAATAAGTTTTTCAATAGCAAAAAATTCATTTAAAATAATAAAAGCCACTTATTTTAATTAAATCTTTAAAATTAACAATACATAAATGAAGTGTTATAAAATTTTAAGCATTTTGCCATTCTCAAAAAATAAATGAGCCTCTAAATTTAGCATAAAAGAAACCATTTGCCTTAGCAAATGGTTTCTTTTATGAATATTTTAAACAAATCCTTTTAAAAATCGTTATCAGGAATCAAACCCTCGTTATTATTTTGTGGCGGCGGCTTTTTCTCTTCTTCTTTTTTATCCGGTTTCTTTTTGTTTTTTTCTGCGTCTTTTTTATTAGAGAACTTTACTAAATCAGGATTTAAATACGAGTCCTGCAAATCGTCTGAAGAACTTTTTATGGCTCTTTCTAGTTTATGGTTTTTAAACAATTTGTTGACCAGCTCGCTAAAAGTATCAAAGTCGACTTCGTACGAAATACCAACTCCCTGAGTATATCCAATTCCCTGACCTATATAATTAATATCATTCTCTTTATTAAACAAACGAAGGTTCATTGTTCCGTCCTCATTAACCCTATACAGTATTTCGATATCTCCAACAATAGCAGATTCGTTAACACCACCTATCGGAACTCCTAATTTTCCGTTTATTGTAATTCTTTCGTTTACCTGAGAGGTTATATTGGCAACAAACTGACCATCTGCCTCCTGCCCTAATCTTTTATCGGCAGAAATATAATTTAAATCGATATTGACTTTATCATTATCTGATTTTATAATTCCTCCTAACAAACTGGATGCAGTTTCTGTCAACGTTCCGGACAAATCGCCCTGACTAAAACCATCTGTACTCATGAATGAACCTGTAGATAATAAATATAATGCCTGTGTCTGGCGAATATCTTTGTCATCTAACTTGTATTGTATCTCTGACTTAAGAACATTACTTACGGACGGGAACTGAATATCAAAATTAGGCTCAGGGCTTGTTAAATCTCCTCGTAAACCAATTACAACTTCTACCGGTACTTTTTTATTAAACGATGAAGTATTATCTAACAGTACAGCCGGATTTGCTGATGTTTTATAAACTGCTTCCAGATTTAACTGAGCTTTCATAGGGTTTCCTTCCCATATGATAGATCCTCCTTTTTTAACTGAGAATTTTTTATCTATTAAACCGCCGTATTTAAAATTATATGTTCCTTCGTATGCCTGGAAATCTCCCCACATATTAAACTTACCTAATGTATTGATTTTAAACAATAATGATCCGTATCCTTTTCCTTTCATACCGTGACCTGAATTACGATCTAAAATTACTTCGACCTCTGCATCCGGCGTAATATCAAAATCAAACTCGAGTTCAAGACCATTATAATTTCTTGTTTTTTCGATTATTCCATTGGCGAGGTTGTATTTTTCTTTTGGAGTTACAAAATGTATCCAACTGCTCTCTCCAACGCTTTGTGCATTGTTAATAGGTATTTTTACTTCTGTACCTTTCTCAGATTTAGCATCTACTTTTATAAATAAACTTTCTGTTGGACCTTTTATACTTGCTGTACCGTTTATAAATGCAGTACCAAAATAGGCTGCATCTTCACTATCTTTTGTATCAAGTGCCAGTAATCGTTTTGATGTAATGGTCAAATCCAGTTTCCAGTCTCCAAAATTATGATGCTCAATACTTCCGTTCAATAATCCCTTAGTACCGTATTTGGTATCTGTTAACTGATTATTCCTGAACAAGAACTTTTCATCTGTTAAATCAATAACCGTTCGGTCGCTCAATTCGTAATCTGTATTAAGGTACGGCACTGTCATTCCGGCTTTTTCTACATAAAGCCTTCCGTTTATTTCCGGTTTTTTAAGATTACCAACTACTGCGGCATTTCCGGAAACAGAACCTCTGACATTAGACAATACATCGCCGCCAACTGTGCCTAAAGTTGCCAGATTAAATCCTTCGAGTTTTAGATTTAAATCTAAAAATGTCTCTTTATTTTCGATTGCAAAAGTTCCGCTTGCCCTAAACGACTCTGTAAAACCATTTTGTATGGACGAATTTATCGTAAACTTTTTAAAATTCTCATCTCCGGAGATATCAAATTTCAAAGTTCCTAAATCTACTTTATTCAAATTAAGATGATCTATAGAAATCGCAGCAGTAGGCTGATAGACGTTCTTATTTTGCTTATAATTTATATTTCCGTTCAGATTACCATTAAAAACAAATTTAGAATTTAATGGTGTAATTTTATTTATATCGACATCTTCAAAATTCAGTACAAGATCCTTATAATCGTTTCCTTTTATAACACCGTTCAAATCAATTTTCTGATTTTCATGGGATAAAATAATATTATCAATTGTAAAGTTTTTAAAATACTGATCAAAAACAATCTGATTGTCTTTTTCCTCGTTTTCGTTCAAATACCATAAATAGTCTTTGAACTTCATTTCTGATTTCTTGATCCCAACAATGTTGTTCTTGTTCTTATCGATAGTATGATACAAATCGAGATTATAATAATCCTCTCCTTTTTCTCCACCTTTAAACTCAGACCGAACAAACAGTGTATCTTTTGAGGTAACATTTATCAAACTAAAATCACGCACTTTATAATAAGGTGTTTTTATACTGTCTAACTCAACGTAAGCATTATAAAGCGTGTTTTTATTATCAATATTAATTCGGATATTATCGAATGTGTTTTTTGCTGCTGTAATTTTCTGGGACTTAAACCTGAATTTAAACTCTCCTAAATCAGCGTCAATTTTTCCGCGCACTACCGTAGATGAATCAATATTAATTTCCGGATAAAGCATTTCTACCACTTTATCATAAACATGAAAATTGAAACGTAAAAACTGGCCCTTCTTGACTTTATAAGGCTTGTAATTGGTATAAAGACTTCCTACAGAATTCATTACGAGCTTATCTAATTGCCCAAACTGAAATTTACCTACTATTTCTCCTTGTACAACATCATTTGAACTAATGGTGATTGTACGTAATTTATCGGCATCGAAATTTGAGTTTACTGTAATTTCATCAAAAGCATACGTAGCCTTTGGATTCTGAAAAACAGCATCTTTGATCGAAACAGTTCCCTGAAGATTTTCTATAGAATTTCCTGTAACTTCAACAACAGCATCTCCTCTAAAATGCGCAATAGAATCATTTAAAAACTTTAATTTTCGCAAATCGGCATTTTCAACATTAATATGAAAATCATACCTGCTTTCGCGTTTGCTTAAATCTACCAAACCATCAAATGTCAAACTTAAATTAGGATCATTTACAGCAACCTGTCCTTTATAGTATGGTAATTTAAAGTTTCCGTTTATAACAATATTGTTATAGGTATATTTATTATAATCTAGTTTTGATATATCTCCTTTTATAATCGTGTTGAGATATTTCTCTGTAAAACCAACACCATCAATATCCAGATTTAAAGTCGTTTTACCAATATCTTTTCGATTCAGTAAGGCGCCAACATTAAAGTTATCCAAAATTATATTTCCGGTATAAGAGGCTTTATCTATAAAATCGATATTATTCATATGCAATTTAGCCTGCCCGTTACCCAGATCCGTAATCATCTTAAAATCGGCTTCCAGAGCTGTTGTCGAGACTTTTGCTTTTCCAACAATATTAAATCTGCCTACTCTCTGCATTTCTTTCGGAAGTTTTTTACCCAAAATACCAGGCAATATCACTACCAAATTATCGTAACTGGAGATTAATCTGTCAAACTTTCCATCCATAGAAAACTTCTGGGTTTTACTTCCCAAAAGATTTTTGAAATTAATTGTTCCGTTGATCTTCGAACCATTTGTATCACTTAAATTAAGTTGTTTTAAATTAAGATCATTTAAAGTTCCTTTTATTTTTGTTTTAATTCTAAAATGCTGGTTTTTACCTAATCCATCATAAAAATAACGAATATCGTTTGAAGCTATCGAAGCAGAATCAAGCGCTACATTAAACTTTACTTTATCAGTAAAATCAAGAAAATCTTCTACTTTATAATTCAGGATAGCTTGTCCGTAAATCCAGGATCTTTTGGTCTTAATGGCTAAGTCGTCAACTTTAATTTGTTTTTTGGTATAACTGAATTTACCCGCAAAATTGGACACATACAAACCGCGATGATCTAAAAAAGAGAATCTGTGAATGGTTGTATTTACATCCGGACCGTATAATTTAAAGTCACTGATATAGGCGTTTAGCTTTTTGAAATCAAGAAATCTTGGGGTATTTTTGTTTTCATCAATAACAGAAAAAGCTCCTTTAGAAATATAAGCGTTTCTGGCTGTAAGCAAAAAGTGTTTGTCAGATTTTGTTTTCTTTCCGGTTTCAAACAATTTAATAAATTTATTAATATTGTTTTCGTCCTCGTTTTTATAGGTTTTCAAATTAAAAATCATACCTGTCAAACGAAGATCCCCAAAAAGCAAATCTCCTTCTAACAATCTCTGGATGCTTAAAATATCAGTTGTAATGATATCAGAGTAGATCAACGTTTTCTTGTGATGATCTAAAATGAGTACTTTCTTGAGTTTTACACCACCAAAAATATTGATCGCTACTTTATCGACACTAATATTGGTTTTAAAATCTGTATTAAGGGATTCTGTAATATAATGTGCAATTTTTGTCTGCACAACCGGCAAAGCCAGAATGATAGCGAGTGCCAACAAAAGTAAAATCAACCCAATTAGGGTTCGTGATATTATTTTCTTTACTTTTTTGATAGCTGCTTTTATTTTAGTTTTCTTTTAAATTTATTTTGAACAGGCAAAGAACGACTGTTTTTGATAAAAATTCTTTAATTTTGGCTTCTCTTATAACAAAAGAAAATCAAATATTTGATTTGTCAAATATAATTCAAAATTCGTGCCTTTATATGCAAAATTCAGAGGTTTTTATTCTTGCCATCGAAAGTTCATGCGATGATACTGCCGCCGCAGTTTTACATAACGACAAAGTACTCTCAAATGTTGTGGCAAATCAGTTAATACACACTCAATATGGTGGTGTAGTTCCAGAATTAGCCTCGAGAGCGCATCAACAAAACATTGTTCCTGTAATAGATGCTGCACTTCGTAAGGCAAATGTACAAAAAGATCAATTAACAGCCATTGCCTTTACACAAGGTCCCGGCTTAATGGGCTCTTTGCTTGTTGGAAGTTCTTTTAGCAAATCATTATCACTTGCCCTAAAAATTCCGTTAATTGCTGTCAACCATATGCATGCCCATATTTTAGCCCATTTTATAGACGAAGAAGGCTTTGACAAACCTGAATTTCCTTTTTTAGCTTTAACAATTAGTGGCGGACATACTCAAATTGTAAAAGTAAATGGCTTTTTTGACATGGAGATTATTGGCGAAACTACTGATGATGCCGTTGGAGAAGCGTTTGACAAGAGTGCAAAAATCCTGGGACTTCCCTATCCAGGCGGACCATTGATTGATAAATATGCTCAATTGGGAAACCCGAAAGCGTTTGCATTTACTAAACCAAAAGTTCCCGGACTGAACTTTAGTTTCTCCGGATTGAAAACGGCGATTTTATATTTTATCCAGAAGAAAAAGCTGGAAAACCCAAATTTTATCGAAGAAAACCTGAATGACATTTGCGCTTCTATTCAATATACGATTATCGAAATTTTGATGGATAAATTGAAATTAGCGGTAAAAGAAACAGGAATCACGCAAATTGCCATTGGCGGAGGAGTTTCGGCAAATTCAGGAATCAGAACAAGATTAAAAGAAACAGAAGGAAAATACGGATGGAAAACCTTTATCCCAAAATTCGAATACACAACCGATAACGCTGCAATGATAGGAATTGTAGGATATCAAAAATATTTATCAAGTCGTTTCGAAACTTCAGCAGTAGTTTCGAAAGCGCGAATTCAATTTTAATTATGCAATTATTTTACAATCCTGACATCGATGAATCAACTGAAAGTTTTTCTTTTGATAAAGAAGAAAGCCGACATATTATAAAGGTTTTACGAAAGAGAGATTCAGACATTTTACATGTTACAAACGGTTTGGGTTTGTTGTTCGAAACTGAAATTACATTGGCATCTGACAATAAATGTATTGTCAATGTACTCTCTATTAAGAAAGCTGACGAACCAAAATTTCGCTTGCATTTGGCCGTTGCACCGACCAAAATGAACGATCGTTTTGAATGGTTTCTGGAAAAAGCTACTGAAATTGGAATTCAGGAAATTACTCCAATTATTTGTGATCGTTCTGAGCGAAAGGTAATTAACCAGGACCGTTTTGAAAAGATTATTTTATCTGCGATGAAACAGTCTAACGAAACTTATTTGCCTAAATTAAATCAAGCGATTTCGTTTAAGGAATTTGTTAAGCAACAAAATGAAGGTTTACAATTGATCGCACATTGTGAAGAGACAGATAAAAAAACATTGAAAGAAATCATGAAACCTAATGAGAGTGTGACTATGCTGATTGGTCCTGAAGGTGATTTTTCTGAAAAAGAAATTGCACTGGCTTTAGAAAACAATTATCAGCCTGTTACTTTAGGGAATACCCGTTTAAGAACTGAAACTGCTGCAATTGTAGCATGTCACAGTGTGGTATTTTTTAATGAAAGTTCGAATTAAAGACAATTATTAAAGTAAGATGTCATTTCGACGAAGGAGAAATCGCACTAGAAACTCTACAAAGAAAGTCGTCAATCTTTGTCGAATCCCGCGTGCGATTTCTCCTTCGTCGAAATGACAAAAAAATATATTTATATGAAAAGAATATTTTACTTATTGTTACTTGTTTCAGTTTCTTCCTTTTCACAAGAAATTGCTTTGCTAAAGTATAGCGGAGGTGGTGACTGGTATGCAAATCCTACTTCATTGCCTAACCTGATCAAGTTTTGTAATGCCAATATCAATACCAGAATAAAAGCAAAACCATCGACTGTTGAACCCAGTAATCCTGATTTGCTTTCGTATCCTTTTGTGCATATGACAGGACATGGTAATGTTGTTTTTAGTGACGCTGACGTTAGCAACCTTAGAAATTATCTTAATGGCGGCGGATTTCTTCATATTGATGATAATTACGGAATGGACCAATATATTCGAAAAGAAATAAAAAAAATATTCCCCAATAATAATTTGATCGAAATTCCGGCAAATCATCCCATATTTCAAAAACCATATCCTTTTCCTAACGGATTGCCCAAAATTCATGAACATGACGGGACACGTGCGCAGGCTTTTGGTATTTTTGTAGAAAACAAATTAGTACTCTTATATACCTACGAATGCGATTTAGGCGATGGCTGGGAAGATGCCGAAGTTCATAATGATCCTCTCGCCGTTAGGGAAAAAGCCCTGAAAATGGGCGCCAATATTATCAATTATATCTTTACCAACTAAAATCAAAACAGTGCAGCTTACTCACGAAGAAAATCAGTTTGAAAGAAAAACATTTCCGATAACATTGGTTTGTGACCATATTTATTTTCAGCAGAATATTGGATCGCTTTTTAGAATCAGCGAAGCATTTGGCGTCGAAAACATCATTTTTTTAGGAAAAGATATTCCGCTCACTCCCAGAAAAATCAATAAAACCTCAAGAAGTACGCATCTTCATGTACCTCACTCTATAATCGAAAAAACAACTGATCTTGTTGATTATTTACTTCAGAATAACTTTGAAATTATCGCTTTGGAAATTGCGAGCAATAGCAAACCTCTAAAAGAAGTTGTAATTCCTGACAATCAAAAAATTGCACTTTTGATAGGAAGTGAAATTGATGGAATTTCTGATGAACTTTTAAAAATTTCGAACCAAATTGTCCACATTAATATGTTCGGAAATAACTCAAGTATGAATGTTGTACAAGCAGCAAGCATTGCTTTGTACGAATTTACTTCTTAATAATTTTGTCTTTATTTTTGTAAGAACTAGACTATATAAGGGATTGTAAAAATTCTGACAAATAATGTATTGTAAAAATTTTGCTACAATATATTTTTGTTATAAAATTGCGGTATAAATACCATATTTTAATTTTTTATAACAAAAACCCAAATTATTATGAAAAAAGTTATTATTACCGCATTTACAGCATTCGTGCTGTTTTCTTGTCAAAATGACTCAACAGAATCATCAGATTCAAATGTTAGTGCTATTGCCCAACGTGGCTGTGCGACTCAGGAAGTTTTTGAAGCTCAACTAAAAGCTGATCCTACCTTAGCCATTAGAATGAATGAAATCGAAGCTTTTACCAGTAAAAGTATCCTGACTAATCGTCTTGTAAATGGTAAAATTGAAATTCCGGTAGTGGTTAATGTTTTATACAGAACTGCTGCAGAAAACATTTCGGATGCGCAAATTCAATCTCAAATCGATGTTTTAAACAAAGATTTCAATGCCTTAAATTCAGATTACAATAGTGTTCCTGCTCTATTTTCTGGCGTAAAGGCGAATGTAGGAATTACATTTGTTCTGGATCAGATTATTAGAAAATCTACGACCAAAACTTCCTGGGGAACAAATGATGCTGTCAAGAAAGTGGCACAAGGTGGTTTAGCACCAACTTCACCAACAACAAAACTTAACTTATGGGCTTGTACCATTGGTGGCGGAATTTTGGGTTATGCTCAATTTCCCGGAGGCGCAGCGGCTACAGACGGAGTTGTAATTGATTCTAAGTATCTTGGTCTGGCCGGTTCAGGCAGTGCTCCTTATAACTTAGGAAGAACTGCTACGCACGAAGTAGGTCACTGGATGAATCTACGTCATATCTGGGGAGACGCAAATTGCGGAAGCGATTTAGTAAGTGATACTCCAACTCATAATACAGCAAATTACGGTGTTCCTGCTTATCCTCACTACAGTACTTGCACAGGAACTCCTGTAGAAATGACTATGAACTACATGGATTATGTTGATGATAATGCAATGTATATGTTCTCTCAGGGACAAAAAACCAGAATATCTGCAATATTCGTTACAGGTGGTCCTAGAGCCGCTTTTGGAATCTAAAAAAAACAGATTAAAATAATATGCTGAAAAGCGGGATGATATCATCTCGCTTTTTTTTGTTTAAGCCCCTGTTTTAAAAGCTTTTTTCCTATATTTATATCCTAAAATCGAATCATGATAACATCAAAAATCATTTCTAACGGAATATTAAGAGCTTTAGCAACAATAATTGTCATTCTAAGCATTCTATATTTTCTGTATGAAATACAAACTGTAATTGTTTACTTGTGTATCTCATTGCTATTGTGCCTTATTGCCAATCCTTTGATACAATTTTTAAAGCATAAATTAAAATTTAGCAACTCCTTGGCGGCTATCACTGCCCTTGTTATTTTTATATTGTCAATAGTAGGCTTTATATTATTATTTGTGCCTTTAATTATTACGCAGGCTAATAATTTATCTTTACTGGACACGCATAGTTTGCAGCAGCAATTTATTGAAACAGAAAAAAGCATCGAAGCTTATTTCAATATCCAGCACATGGATTTGAATAAGGTCCTGAAAGATTCTAAAATAACATCAATAATCGATTTTACTTATTTTACAGGTTTTCTAAATTCAATTTTAGGATTTATGGCAAATATGGGAATGGGTTTGGTATCTGTATTCTTTATCACATTTTTCTTTATTAAAGATCAGGATGCTTTTAAGGTGAGTGCCAGAAAAATTCTTCCTGATACAAACGAGGATAAGATTTTAAATTCTATTACTAAGATTAATCACTTTTTAACACGCTATTTTATTGGTTTGCTACTTCAGTTAACGGTTGTATTCATTTTGTACTTA
Organism: Flavobacterium sp. NPDC079362; assembly: GCF_050267765.1. Classification (NCBI taxonomy): domain Bacteria; kingdom Pseudomonadati; phylum Bacteroidota; class Flavobacteriia; order Flavobacteriales; family Flavobacteriaceae; genus Flavobacterium; species Flavobacterium sp. NPDC079362. Next base: position 57,765 of record NZ_JBNNFM010000028.1, read on the forward strand.
ATTGTTTTAATGATTTTTGGAAATCAAAATGCTTTTGTTATTGCTTTTTTATGTGCCATCTTGAATATTATTCCGTACATAGGACCAATCATAGGAACTACTTTAGCGGGAATTTTAACAATGATTAGTATGATAGGAAGCGATTTTCAAACAGAAATTCTACCCAGAACAATTTATGTTATCATAGGCTTTTTAGTCGTTCAGGCAATTGATAATAATGTGAGTCAGCCTATAATTTCATCAAAAAGTGTAAATTCGCACCCGTTAGAAATATTTCTGGTTACTTTGATTAGTGGAATTACTTTTGGAATCGTTGGGATGATTATTGCCATTCCTGTTTTTACGATGGTGAAGGTAATTTTGAAAGAATTTTTTCCTAACAACAAAATTGTCTCCGTATTAACCGAAAGAATCTAACAGTGAACACTTCTATTTTGCACCCTAATATTCAGGAATTTATAACTCTAAGTAGTGGTGCTTCGATTGCAAAATTAGCCCTTCAGAAAAATCCGTTTCCTGAAATTGACTGGATTTTAATTTTAAATCAGATAGAAGCGAAATCTAAAGCCAAAGATAAATTACCTACCTGGTATCTGACTGAAAATATTATTTACCCAAGTAAGGTTTCTGTTGAACAAACCTCATCTGAAAAAACAGCGGCTTATAAGGCTTCTTTAATTTCAGGTGAAAGTTTAATAGATCTCACGGGAGGTTTTGGCGTCGATGATTTTTATTTCTCTAAAAGATTCAAGAGTATAGCACATTGCGAAATCAACGAGGATTTATCTGCTATTGTAGAGCATAATTTCGAACAGCTTAAAGTTAACAATTGTACGTTTTATGCCAATGATTCTACAAATGTATTAAATGAACTAAACCAGAAATGGGACTGGATGTATATTGATCCTTCGCGCAGAAATGATGCAAAGGGCAAAGTTTTTATGCTTAAAGATTGTTTGCCGAACGTTCCGGAATTGTTGGATTTTTATTTTGAAAAAACAGATTCAATTTTAATAAAAACGGCTCCGTTATTAGATCTCTCGGCTGGTTTATCTGAACTTAAATTCGTTAAAAACATTCATATTATTGCACTTGAGAATGAAGTAAAAGAATTGCTCTTTGAAATTCATAACCACTACTCGGGCAAAATCACGATCAAGACTGCTAATATTTTAAAGGATAAAATAGAAAATTTTGAATTTTCTTTAGGTGACGAAACTGTATTTGCTCATTATCATTTGCCTCAAAAATATGTCTATGAGCCTAATGCCGCTATTATGAAATCCGGTGGTTTTGATGAAGTAAGTGTTATTTTTAATATCAATAAACTTCATAAACACTCTCATTTATATACTTCAGATGATTTAATTGATTTTCCGGGACGTACTTTTCAAATCGAAAAAGTGATTCCGTACAGCAAAAACGAAATGAAAACTACGCTCTCTAATCAGCAAGCGAATATCACAACACGAAATTTTCCGGACACGGTGGAAAACATCCGCAAGAAGTGGAAAATAAAAAATGGGGGAAATTTGTATTGTTTTTTTACAACTGATAAAAATGATAGCAAAATAGTTTTAATTTGCAGAAAAATTACTTAAATATGAAACAACTAATTACACTAACCTTTTTCTTCTTAACCATTACGGCATTTGCTCAAAAACCATGTGAATACAGTACAAATGTAAACGACTCTATTGGCAGCTATAAAGTAACTAACGAATACCTTATCAGCGAAAAATATTTTGGGGGAACATTTGATTATATCTTCTTTTCGCTGGCACAAACAGATGGTTTGCCAACACTAAATTTACAGCTTATCCAGAAAAGCAAAGATTTTATAAAAGCAAATTGCTTTGATAAAAACTCTAAAGTTTTTCTACAATTAGAAAACGGAAAAATAGTGACGTTAATTCATATCGACAGGGAAAATTGCGGTACGCTTATTCACGACGACAAAGGTTTTGATAATCGTATCAATACCGGAATTTTTATGTTTAAAAAAGAAAATTATGAAGAGTTAAAAAAATCTCCTGTTTCAATCATGCGAATCAAATACCTGACGACTACAGAAGATTATATTGTAAAAAGAGAATTAACTTCTGAGCTAAACGCAAAGGTTTATCACCCCAATACTTACTTTATGGAGAATATGAGATGTGTTGAATAATTAATCACATTTCCATTTCTGATTTGAAACTTTATCATTCAAACCTGCTTTTAAATTATAATGCCACCATTCTGAATCAAAAAAATTGAAACCGTTTTTTATCATTACCGTTTTAAGATATTTTCTATTTGCTTTTACAGATACAGGTAGTTTAGTATAATTATGGCTCGCCTGAATACCAAAGAAATCAAAATCGGTTCCCATTTCAAGTTCAATCCCATAAGCATTTACAACAGTAATATCTACGGCTCCTCCTCTATTGTGAATGGAGCCTTTTTTAGGATCTGCAACATACTTGGGGTTGGATACGATCTCCCACATTTTTTTTTGAATAGACAAAGGTCGGTAACAATCGAAAAGTTTTATTTTGCATCCCTGTTTCATAAATTCTTTGTTTGCTGCAATTAAGGCCTTAACTGTCTTGTAACGCAACAGGCATTCTGCACAATCATAGACTTTTGCTTTTAGAAAATTATCTTCGGTTGCATACTTCATATCGTAGATAAAATCGTTGCTATACTCTTTTAAATTCACAAAAGTTGTATCTGCAATTTCCTGTGTCGTTTCACTTGAATATGCTTCGTTTTGAGCTTTTACAGATACTCCAAACAAAATAAATCCTAAGAATAATAAAAGCTGAAGTTTTGAAGATGTGCTTATTTTCATTGCAAAAATGTATAGTTTAATGTAAATATAAAGATAAAAGTGCTGAACAGAAAAACCTGACTCGCACAAATACGGCTGTTATTAAGCATAAAGCGAATTTTAAGTATGCTGTTGTTCTCTAAAAAAAGCTCCACTTTTTATTAGTCTTTGTACTTTAAACGATGGTCTTTAATTATTTTTTGGCTTTTCAGTTTTATATTTTTAGATAATTGTTTCCAATTCTCATCGTATTCAACTCTATAAACATCGTCTTCATTTCCGGAAGGATAATAAGCTGTTGCTTTTGACTTTGTAAAACTCTGATTGCCTGACTTACCAGGAATGGTATAAATAATCTGCTTAAAAGGTTTTGCATCTAATCCATCACTATCTCCCATATACGATAAATAAAATTCAGGCTTTCCGTCTTTGTCTTCGTCACTGATGGTACAGTTTTCATAATTGAATTCCGGCCAGTACACTACATTACCAAAATCCTGAAATTTAGCTTTTTCAAGTATTCCTCCATGATCGTGCAACAATACAAAAGCATACAAATTATGCTCGCTATAAATTATAGTATCCTGAGGTTTTCCTGTCATATCGCTATGTTTCCAGGTTCCCTCTTCGTGATTCCATTTTTTTGTTTTAAAATTGTAGACCTCGCCAACGCCTCCGTTTTTATAATCAATGGTACGACTGAGTTTATTTATTTTCTTTTTAAAAACGAATTCAAAATGACCATATTCACTTTCGCAACGTACAATCATGCTCGTTTTTCCATATAATTTACTCTCATAGTTAAATTCAGCATCCGGAACAGCTTTCCTGTATTTAATTGAATCTTTTGGATAATAACGCTGTACCAGCAGAGATTTTGTTTGCGCTATTGTAAAATTTATAAAAAATAGTAACGCAATACTAAAAAGGTAATTTGAGATTAATTTCATTCTTTTCAATTCTGATTTTTCAAATTAATAACCACGGCTTTATTAAAGTTCGAAATTAGTTTATTCTAGAAAAATGCAACTACAAGAGTTGGTCTTTTTTATACCAGTTTAGGATATTTATTCTATGGCTTTGAAAAAATTAATTAAAGCTGCAATGGCCAAACCAATTATTATAATCCAATGTTTTAAAGCACCCGCAAATGTAAATGATTTAGAATCCCTACTTTCATTTCTCGCTTTTAACCACCATTTATGCAATTTAAAAAACCCAAATGACGTCAGGCTAAATAAAATAGCATATAATAAATTATAATTCATTTTTTTATTATTTCGTTTTCCTTAAGACACGCTACAGCTGTAGAATAAAAATTAATTCCTTACCGCTTTTAAATACGAAAATGAAAGCAACTCCGGTTTCAATTTTTTGTAATCGACAGCTACATCATCTTTTAAAGTACTAAAATTCATTTTCTGCTTTTGAGTAGTTCCCTTTTTTACATCTTCAAAAAACGCTAATCCATTGATATCGCTGTTTTCAGTATAATCAGCCGAAATATTTAAATCCTGCAAATTATACTTCGAGTTATTTTTTAGAATTATATAGCCGTCTTTGTAGGTATAACTAACACCATTAACCGTTTCCTTCATAAATTTATTAGACGGCTGTGAAAATTTTTGAGCATACGCTTGTGACATTCCAAACGCAATAAATGCAACCAGAGATAAGATAATTTTCATAAGAATATATTTTAGAATTAGATAATCCTAATTCTTTTTTAGAATTGAGATAAGTCATTATTGACAACGCAAAATTAGGAATTAAGTTAAAATTCAAGACCTGCTAAAATTTAAATATCTCGCCTAATCATAACTTAAATTCGTCTCCCTATCCATTATACAACTAAGGACTAGAAAACGAACTAGAATCCTCAAACAATACCTAGTTATTTTATGCTATATAGTTACTTCAATTCCCTTTTTTTCTAATTCTTCTACCATTTCATTTATCTGTTTTTTATACCACCCATCAAGAAGACCGCCGATACTAATTATGCTTTTATTATCCTTTTTTTTGTAAATCCTAAATTTCATGCTTAATGAACTTGCTCCTTCAAATTCATTTTTATACGTAAATTTCAAATCAGTGTATTTATATGATTCAGTATGTTCTTTAAAAAAGTATTTATTAAAAATTAATTCGATATGTTCTTTTTTAACATTTATAGCTTTTAAATTCTTAAGAAAAGAAAGAATTAAATTTGGAAGAATAATAGTTATACACCATAAGGGTATGGCGTTAGCATATGTCAAATTACCACCAATAGCTATTAATAGGATTAAAAAATGAGAGACTAAAATTCTATATAATAAATATTTTTTATTTCTTTTAAACATCATGTCATTTATTATTTTTTTAAGATTGTCATAAGTTGAAACTCCACTATTCACAGTGCAAAAGGTAATCTAAAGTCAAATTCCATTGTATAAAACATTTTTCCCTTGATATAATTCATTAAAAGAATTTACCGTACTATTATAGTTACCTAAAAAATTAGGCGAAGTAATACTTCCTGCAGCCCAAACTGAAGCAACATCAATACGGTATTGCTTAAACCATTCATAAACAGATTATCATCATCCCAGACTTGAGAAGGTCTGAAAACAACACAAAACTATCAGAAAATTGTTTTTTAACAATCAACTCATTCCCATAATATTTACCCACATAATCAACGTATATTTATTCACTTCGTTCTTCATTTCCTCTAGACCATCTTTTAATCTAGAAGTCCAAATAATTGTTTGATAAATCTTTTCTACTGCTTTAGCAGGATTATTAGAATATTCAGAAAAAGAAATTTTTATTACGTCATTTATCTAAACGTTGAGCTTATGAAATTTTAGATACTAAAAAATAAAAATATTATTACTGTTTTTTTTATTATGTCCTTATTTAATTGTGTTAATATATTTTTGCAGTAATAAATAATCAGCATTGTTTAAATTTTGCAAAACTAGTTTATAATGTGGATCTAATATATTTTTTGGCATAACTTCAATAACCAACTCTAAATTTGTATAATTACCAATGGAATTTATGTAGAACATTCCTAGCTCTGCTACCTCTTTCTTTATAATATAAAAAGGACCTTCATAAATTCTTAAATAATTACAGAAGTACATATATACTATATCATTATCGAAGAAAAATCGAACAAAAGATATTTGATTATTACGTTCTATAAAACCATTAGTCTTATAAAAACTTACTTTAATTTTTTTTGTATTAGGTAACAAAGTTACATCTTTAATATTCTTAGGATTTGGTAATTTTATAGCTGCCCAATATCCTAAAAAAGGCAGAGAAAAGAGAAGAATATTTTTAACAATATTAACTAATTCTTTATTAAAACTAATTTCCCATAAATCTAGTGAGCCCAATATAAAAACTAAAATAAATACAACTAAAATACAATATAATGCAGGGCGATTTGCCTGCTTTGATAACTTTATCATCTTTTGATTCTTTTAACCATTTTTTCTTATTATCAATAGGCAACGACAAAGAAATCTTCACGTCCAAACACCTAGCCCCATAATAGCTAAGATTCGTCTCAGGATCCACCTCTTCTTTCCCATTAAACAAATAAGGCTCGAATGAACTAGAATGCTCCTCAAATAAAACCAAGTGCGATGTAGTCACCTGTTGGCCAATATTTCTGTTTCGAGTTGTAATATACGAAGTACTTTTAAATTCTAAGGTTATTCGTTCTTCAAAAAAAACCTCGCCAATTGGCGAGGTTTCTATCTTTTGTGGCATTTGGTAATGGTCTTTCCAAAAATACCATTTTATAATTGATTAAATTTGTTCTACTTTATATACTCCATTTCTTCTCTTGAAAAACCAGCTTTTAAAATAGCCGTAGTATCTGTAATCTCTTTTGAATAATTCCCTCTAACTATTTCTGGTGAATCTAACAAATATCGGAATTCATAAAATTTCCCAATGTCTTTAGCTGATATTTTTTTATCTAACGCACTTTCAAAAGAATTATATTTCTTGTTCAATATAATATACGAGATGAATACTGTAGAAGATTTGGGAAATCTTACAATACTGTCAATTCTACCAATTGTCGTTTCTCCATCTACTTTTAATTTATTTTCGTATTGATAACTTCGTAGCTGACCATACAATACAAAAATAAAGAATGCTAATAAAATTAATAACGGAATAATGTTTTTCTTTTTTATCATAATTAATCTAATGCTTTTGGCGCAGTATTTGCCCCTACTCCAATAATTGTTTTAAAATATTCTTTTACCATTTGATCGGCAAAACCTGTACCTGAAAGATAATTATCAGACGCTTTTCCGAAGCGATTACATAAGATTGCTGCACCAACTTGAGTAGCCCATCTATTATCAAAAGAATATTGTTTTTGCGGTCCCTCATTTTTAATAATATTATTGGGATTCATAACCGTACCAACCTCCAAAGAATACATTTAAAACTATGTACCCTACATAAATTATTACCACTATTAAAATGGGCAATAAAAAAATATTTTTTCTTAAACTTTTCATTATGTTTATTTTAGTTCTTCAATTGGTCCTACTACAACAGTCTTAATAGGAGTTTTTTTAGCTACAATTGGATTACTTTTTAAATCTGAATTAATATTTTTTACAAATTGATTAAAACTATTAAAATATTGATTTGGTATTAACATATACATACCATAGCTACTTGCATCGAAAAAATCTAAATGTTTATCCCAAAATTGGGAATCTTTTTTTGATTGAATGTTAAGTCAATTTGCTACAACAGCTTCTATTGCTTCTTGTGGAACATCTATACATGAAGATCTAAATAAGTTATAATCTGGTAATCCAGCTTGTTTTTTAGCTGCTGCATATGCAAGTCCATCCTCAAAAGAATTCGTCACAACTTTGATCGCCCTATCAAATAAGGGCTAGAAAACGAACTGGAATGCTCCTCAAACAATACCTCTCCAAAGGCAATGTACTCCAAGTGTTGGCTAATACTTCCGTTTCGGGTAGTAATATACGAAGTACTTTTAAATTATAAGGTTATTCTTTTTTAAACGATCAAAAAACCTTTTATGATAATCTAAAACACATAAAACCACACATTTCTTGGAGGTTTATTTTTTTTATTCATTGTCGATTTTCTTTGTCAAGACAGAAAGAATTTTTACATTATCGTGGTTAATATTCCTTAATCTCGTACACATCACTTTCACTTATAAACTCTTCTATTAAAAAACGTACACGCTCTAAAGAATGAGAGTCATTACTACTATAAAGCCTAATAATTCTATCACTATCAATATTTTTCAAGCACTTCTCAGGATGTTTTTTATGAACAAAATTACTAAATGATTCAAAAAAATCAATAACTATTGAATCACTTTTACCAATTGAATATCCTTTAAAAAAAACAAAGAAAGATTCTACATTTTGAATTGAAAACATCGCCGGTCTTTTTGCAACAAGTTGAACTAAATCGATATTTTCTGTTTTTAAATTACTTTCCATTTTATAAATGTGTTAAAAAATTAATCTATTTTTTAGCACTATCGTATAATTCCCGTCCAGAAACGAATCTACGTGCTTTTGTATCATATTTCCCTAAAACCAATTATATAATCCCCTTTTGGAACCCCAATGCCTTGTCTAGTATTAAGTTCTTGTCGTTAAAAACTCCTTTATTATGCTGACCATCAAAATAAGGGAGCACGAAATACATTACCCTTTATTTTCATTAATTAATTTTGTGACAATATCTTCATCAATAGATTTATTTTCTGTTATTAATTTAAATATTTTTAAAATTACATTTAATTTGAAAGAGTCTCCAGACGCATTAAAAATATTATCGATAATACTATAGCCTATCCAATCATTTTCGGAGAATTCATACACTTTCCAATTTTCATTGTTAACTTCTGTATTTGTGAAATTAAAGTTAATCTCAACATTCCAACCTGGATTGTCAAGAGTTTCTATTTTTATACCTTGATGATGTTCCCATTCACCATCACAATTTTCCGTATACCAATTTTGAATCCAATTTATCATGTTTTAAAAGTTTAATTTGCAGGTATATCTTGACCTTGTACTGCTGGTCTAACATTTCCATTTTGTTGAATATGGGGAGTTTCTACCCTAGCACCTGTCTTTTTATTTACATGAGCTGCTCTCGAATAATCAACTGGGTATTTCGGTCGGACCGTGCCACCCATTTCGGTTGAAATGGTGCCACTTTGAAAGAGATTACAATAATACAAAAAAGTTTGTTCAGTTTAAAAA